>JBBIIW010000240.1:0-5175 GCA_037446305.1 Candidatus Rokuibacteriota bacterium | reverse complement strand
GCGGCGCCGCCGGCGGCGCCGGGACCCCCGCCGTGAGGTAGCGCGCGAAGCCGGTGGCGATCAGGAGCAGGAAGCCGAAGATGAAGAGGTACGACGGCGCCGCGAACAGCCGGCCCGACTCCCGCACGCCGCGGAGGTTGCCGATGGCGATCACGGCCACGGCGATGACGCAGAGGATGACCCGGTACGGGAACAGCGCCGGCACGGCCGAGGTGAGGGCGGCGATCCCGGCCGACACGCTCACCGCCACGGTCAGCGTGTAGTCGATGAGCAGGGCCCCGCCGGCCGTCAGCCCCGGCAGCGCCCCCAGGTTGTCCTTGGCCACGATGTAGTCGCTGGCCCCCTGCGGATAGGCCAGGATCGTCTGGCGGTAGGAGAAGATGACGATGGCGATGACGACGGCGATGGCGACGCCGATCGGCATGGCCAGGGTCAGCGCGGCGGCGCCGGCCAGGATCAGGACCCGCAGGATCTCCTCGGTGGCGTAGGCGACCGACGAGAGGTTGTCCGAGGCGAAGATGGCGAGCCCGGTGACCTTCGACAGGCGCTCGTGTCGGGCCTGGGCCGTCGGCAAGGGCCGGCCGACCAGCAGGCGCTTGAGGGCGTGAAGCCTCAGGTCCGCTGCCTCCCACGCTCGATGATACGCCACCGGGCCACGCCGCGACGATTTCGCGCCGCCGGCCCTGCCCCGGGGGAGGCGCCGGAGGGCTCCCTCGGCCCCCCCTCCGGCCCGGGCGATGCCGTGGCGGCCGCGCGATGGCCCGAGGCCGGGAGGCTGTCTCGACCCCTCCGGCGTCGAGGCGGTGGCGGCCCCGCGGCACCGGCGGCGGGAGGTCTAGTGCGCGCGGCGCTCGTCGAAGCCGTGCGAGGCCTTCAGCCGGTCCTCGGCGCCCGGGATGTACCGCTTCTCCAGCTCCTGGTAGTGGGCCACGCGCGCCATGACGTGGTGACTCTCGGTCGGGTGGCCCGCCTTGAGCTTCTCGAGCGCCCACTGCGCCTGCTCCTGGTTCTTGACCAGGTCCTCCATCGCGTTCCAGACGGCGAAGGTGGCGGCGTGCGCCGCGAACAGCGTGATGAAGATGAACCGGTACCCCAGCGCGCCCAGCTCCCGGAAGAGCAGCGGCCGCGGGTCCTGGTGCCAGCGGAACGACGACGAGTAGTTGAAGGCCAGGGGCAGGTTGGGGTGACTCTCGCGCATGGCCCGGGCGAAGGCGATCGCCGGCTCGCGCTCCGGCCCCGAGAACTCGGCCCAGACGAGGTCCACGCCCGCGTCGGCGTAGGCCCGCCCGCGCCAGATCGCCTCCTCCAGGCTGCCGCCCACCGCGCCGTAGGCGTCGGTGCGGGCGATGAGGACGAAGTCGGGATCCAGCCGGTTGCGGACGTCCACGGCAGCCCGGAACTTGCCGATGGCCTCCTCGCGGCTGACCACGGTCTTGCCGGCGATGTGGCCGCACCGCTTGGGGTAGCGCTGGTCCTCGAGGTGAATGCCGGCCACCCCGGCCCGGATGAACTCCTGCACGGTGCGCATCGTGCTCAGGGCGTTGCCGTAGCCGTCGTCGGCGTCGGCGATGATCGGCACCTGGACCGCGGCGGCCATCATCGCCGCCGTGCGGGTCACCTCGGTCATCGTCAGCAGGCCCATGTCCGGGAAGCCGCTGGCCAGGGCCACCGAGTAGCCGCTCATGTAGACGGCCTTGAGCCCGACCCGCTCGGCCAGCTGGGCGTCCAGCGGCGTGTAGACGCCGGCGGTGAAGACGTACTCCTCGTCCTGCAGCAGCTGGCGGAACTTCCGGCCCATGCTCTCCACGGGGCGGCTCCTCCTTCAGGCCGGGGTGGCCAGCGACGTGGCGCACCAGCGGCAGTAGGTCCGGGTCTCGATCTCCAGCGCGCAGCTCCGGCAGCAGGCCGTGCCGCACTCCCGGCAGGTGGTGCGGCCGCGCGCGGCCGTCTCGCACTCGCACGTTCCCGGCGTCATCGCACGCTCCTCAGTGCAGCTCGAACGAGCCGGGCGCCTCCACGCTCAGCGGTTCGAGCAGGGATGTGGCACAGCGACGGCAGTAGGTGACCGACTCCAGGGGGACGGCGCACGCGGGGCAGCACGGCGTGCCGCACTCCAGGCATCCCAGTGTCGGGTAGGTCCCCGGCCGGTGGCTTCCGCAGCGACAGCTCACATCCATGGCTCCCTCCAGGCCCCTCGACGGACCACCCCTACGCTCTTCAAGAGCCATTCCACGACGTCCACAAACGTATTCGTTGTTTTTCAGGTAGTTATGCCAAGTATGAGTCGTTGATGTCCCAGATCTTCTGGCGGGGCCACGGGGGTTTTACTGTATAACATTCCGTCAGACAAGACTTATTTCGATGGGACGTTGATGTGACTCTATAGTCTCACTGGTGAGACTTTTCTGCCACACTCTTGAAGCCCCGCGGCTCGATGCGGTACTTCGCCAGGAGCCGGTGGAAGTTGCGCCGCGTGATCTTCGCCCGCCTGGCCGCGGCCGACACGTTGCCCCCGCAGTCCCTCAGCAGGCGGAGTACCGCCTGCCGCTCGAACTCCCGCACGAGGCGCCGCTTGCCGGCCAGGAGGCCCTCCTCCGTCTGCAGCCCGAGCGGCCGGCCCTCCTGCACGTGCAGCGGCAGGTGCTCGGGCTCCACGGAGCGGTCCCGGGCCAGGACCACCGCCCGCTCGATGATGTTCTCGAGCTCCCGGAGGTTGCCCGGCCAGGAGTAGCGCTTGAGCAGGTCCAGGGCCTCGGCCGAGATGCGGTCGACCTTCTTGTTGACCTTCGCCTCGGCCTTGCGCAGGAAGTGGTAGGCCAGGACCGGCAGGTCCTCCAGGCGCTCCCGCAGGGGCGGCAGGGTGATGGTGAAGGTATTGAACCGGTAGAAGAGGTCCTCCCGGAACTCGCCCCGCTGCAGGGCCACCTCGAGGTCCCGGTTGGTGGCCGCGATCACCCGTACCCGGACGCGCCGGGTCACCACGTCGCCGACCGGCTTGATCTCGCCGGCCTGGAGGACCCGGAGCAGCTTGCCCTGCATCTCGAGCGGCATGTCGCCGATCTCGTCCAGGAAGATGGTGCCGCCGTCGGCCTTCTCGAACAGGCCGACCTTGTCGCTCACGGCGCCGGTGAAGGCGCCCCGCCGGTGGCCGAACAGCTCCGACTCCATGAGCGTCGGGGTGAGGGCCGTGCAGTTGACCGTCAGCAGGGGCTTGTCGCGCAGGGGGGAGTACCTGTGGATGGCCCGGGCCACCAGCTCCTTGCCCGTCCCTGATTCCCCCCGCACCAGTACCGTGGTGGGGGTGGGGGCCACCCGCGCCACCAGCTCGGCCACCTCCCGCATCTTGGGGTTCTGGCCGATGAGAAACTCGTCCTCCCGGGCCTGGAGCTGGCGGACCACCAGCGAGTAGCGGTCCTCCAGCTCCTCGGACCGCTTCCGCTCGGCCACCAGGTCCCACATGAACCGGGCGCCCAGGCCACCCATCACCTCGGTGCCGGGGCCCTTGAGCCGGAGGATCGTCTCGTGGACGTCCGGGCGGCCGGTGACGTCGATGACGAGATCGACACGGGGATCGGCGACCAGGTCCCGGAAGTCCGTGCTGACCGGGATGTTGAAGCGGCGGGCGAACTCGAGGCCCGGCGCCCACGGGTTGAGGTCGGCCACCCCGAGGATGGACACGGTGGGGTCCCCCACGAACATCTCGAGGAGCGCCCGGCCCCCCTTGCCGCCGCCGACGATGACGACCCTGGTCACGCTTCAGAACATACCATCGGCCGTGCCGCGGGGGACCGAGCCGGTCTAGAAGGGCTGGGGCTGGCGGTGGCCCTCGGCGATGTTCTCGAACCGGGCGTACTGGGGCAGGAACACGACCTTCACGGTGCCGACCGGCCCGTTGCGCTGCTTGCCGATGATGACCTCGGTGATGTTCGCCTCCTCGGGCGGCAGGTCCTCCTTGTACACGGCCGGGCGGTAGAGGAAGAGGATCAGGTCCGCATCCTGCTCCAGCGCGCCCGAGTTGTGGCTGACGATCCCGTCGGCGAGCCACGACTCGACGCCCGGCACCGTGAGGTCGAAGACCTCCTCCGCGCCCCCGCCCTCGATGGCCACGATCCGGTCCCAGGACAGATCGCCCGCCGCCCCCGCTGGCCGCGGGCCGGCGCCGGAGGGCGGCCCATCCGGCTCCGGAAGCCGCCGCGCGACCGCCAGCCCGTCGCCGACGCGGAGATCGGCCACCGGCCGCCAGCCCCGTCGCGACAGGAACCGATGCTCCGCCGTCGCCCGAACCGCGCGGCCGCCGGCGAGGCGGATCGCGAGCACGGGCCGGACGCCGACCCGCCAGATCCGCTCGCTCTTGGCGGGGACGACCTGTCCCTCCGGCGAGACGGCGAGGACCTCCGGCGCGGTGCTCACCAGGTCGCGGACCGGCACCCGCCGGCCGTCGGCGAGCACGACCAGGGTGTCGCCGGTGACGCACTCGCGGAGGTCGCTGAGCTGCGGGCGGAAGTCGCGGGTGGCGCGCGACTCCACGGCCCGCGACAGCTGGGACAGCGCGACCACCGGCACGTTCAGCTCCTTGGCCAGGGCCTTGAGCGAGCGGGAGATCTCGGAGATCTCCTGCTGCCGGCTCTCCATGGACGCCCGGCCGCGCATGAGCTGCAGGTAGTCGATGACCAGGAGGTCGAGGCCGTGCTCGGCCTTCATGCGCCGGGCCTTGGCCCGGGCCTCCAGCACCGTGAGGCCCGGGGAGTCGTCGATGAAGATGGCCGCCTCGCTCAGCCGCCCGGCGGCAGCGGTCAGCCGGTGCCAGTCCGCCGCGGTCAGGCGGCCGGTCCGGACGGCCTGGGAGTCCACCTTGGCCTCCGAGCAGAGCATGCGCTGCACGAGCTGCGCGGCCGACATCTCCAGGCTCAGCACCAGCACCTTGCCGCGGATGTGCACGCCGACGTACTGGGCGATGTTCAGCGCGAAGGCCGTGTTGTGGGTGACGATGTAGTCGTCGGTGATGTAGAGCTGCGAGGGATGGGTGACGGCGATGCATTGCGTCTCCGTCACCCGGCTCGGCTCGATGGCCACGAACACCGGACGCCCGCGCCCGGCCGGGGCCCGGTCGCGCCCGGCGGCCAGCGAGCGCAGCGCCCGGGCGTCGCCGGGGTGGATGTCGCACACGAACGCCGG
>JBBIIW010000239.1:0-5177 GCA_037446305.1 Candidatus Rokuibacteriota bacterium | reverse complement strand
CAGCGACTGCTGCGTCGACGCGTCCTGGGCGGGCGTCGGCCTGACCGGCGCCCTCCGCGAGGCGCTGGCCGTGGAGACCGCGGTCGTCGCCACCGCCGTCGCCGGCAACCCGGAGCTGGTCCGGCACGAGGAGACGGGGCTGCTGGTGCCGCCGCACGACGTCCCGGCCCTGGCCGCCGCCATGGCCCGGATGGCCGAGGACCGCGCGCTCCGGGAGACGACGGCCCGGGCCGGCCGCAAGCTGGTCGGCGAGCGGTTCTCCACCACCGTGAAGCTGGAGGCCATCGAGGCGCTCTACCGGCGGCTGGCGGCGGAGCGGGCATGAGCCGGCTGCTCGGCTCCTACGTCCGCCTGCTCCCCTACGTCCGGCCCCACGTCCCGGCCCTGGCCCTGGGCAGCCTGCTGGCCCTGGTGGTGGCCGGCATGGAGGGCCTGATCGCCTGGCTGGTCAAGCCGGCCATGGACGAGATCTTCATCGAGCGCGACCTGCTCATGCTGAAGCTGATCCCGCTCGCCCTGCTGGGCGCGTACCTGGTCAAGGGCGCCGCCCGCTACCTGCAGGCCTACCTCATGGCCGCGGTGGGCGAGCGGGTGGTGACCCGGCTGCGCCGCGACCTCTACAGCCACACCCAGGGGCTGCCGCTGGCGTTCTTCGCCGGCACGCACTCCGCCGACCTGATGGCCCGCATCCTGACCGACGTCGCCCGCCTGTCGCGGGTGTCGTCCACCCTGCTGGTGATGGGCGTCCGGCAGGTGGCCACCATCGCCGCCCTCCTGGCCGTGATGTTCGCCCGGGAGTGGCTCCTGACCCTCTGCGCCCTGGTGGCATTTCCGCTCATCGCCGTCGTGGTGCGCGTGATCGGCCGCCGCCTGTACCGCATCAACAAGCGGGCCCAGGAGCAGGTGGCCCACCTGGCCGTCCGCCTGCACGAGACGTTCGCGGGCATGAAGATCGTGAAGGCCTTCGGGCGCGAGCGCCACGAGCAGGCGCGCTTCGACGACCTCAACCAGCGGCTGCTCCGGCTGGGGCTCAAGAACATCCGCGCCGACGAGATCAGCGAGCCGCTGATGGAGGTGGCGGGCGCGGTCGGGATCGTGCTGGCCCTGATGTACGGCGGCTGGCGGGTCATCGAGGGCCACATGACGCCGGGCACGTTCTTCTCGTTCACCGCCGCCGTCATCATGCTCTACGGCCCCACCCGGCGGCTGTCGCGGGCGCTCAACACCGTGCAGCAGACCCGGGCCTCGGTCGAGCGCGTGTTCGAGATCCTGGACACGCCGCCGACGGTCAGCGACCGGCCGGGCGCCCGCCGGCTGGACGGCTTCCGCGACGCGATCGTCTTCGACCGGGTGACCTTCTGCTACCCGGGCGCCGACAGCGCCACGCTGACCGACATCTCGCTGACGATCCGCAAGGGCGAGGTGGTGGCCTTCGTGGGCATGAGCGGCGCCGGCAAGTCCACCCTGATGGACCTGCTGCCCCGCTTCCACGACGTGACGGCCGGCCGCATCACCATCGACGGCCACGACCTGCGCGACGTCAGCCAGGCCTCGCTGCGCGCGCAGATCGGGGTCGTCACCCAGGAGACGTTCCTCTTCAGCGACTCCATCTACGCCAACATCGCCTACGGCCGGCCGGACGCCACGCGGGAGGAGGTCGCGCGGGCGGCCCGCCAGGCGCACGCCCACGACTTCATCACGGCCTGCCCGGAGGGCTACGACACCCTGGTCGGCGAGCGGGGCGTGCGCCTGAGCGGCGGGCAGCGCCAGCGCATCGCCATCGCCCGCGCCTTCCTGAAGAACCCGCCCATCCTGATCCTCGACGAGGCCACCTCCGACCTCGACGCCGAGAGCGAGTTCATGGTCCAGCAGGCCCTGGCCGACCTGATGCGCGGCCGCACGGTGCTGGTCATCGCCCACCGCCTGGCCACCGTCCGCAACGCCGACCGCATCGTGGTCATCCACCAGGGCCGGGTGGCGGAGGTGGGCCGCCACGAGGAGCTGCTGGCCCGCGACGGCGTCTACCGCCGGCTGTACGGGCTGCAGATGGAGCGCGTCTAGGACGGCGGCGCCGCGCCCGCTGCGCTACAATCGCCTCCGACGGGAGGTCGGTCCATGGCGGTCCACAAGAACCTGATCGACGGCGAATGGGTCGAGTCCGCGGGCGCGCCCATCCGGAACGTGAACCCCTCGGACGTGACCGATGTCATCGGCGAGTACGCGACGGCCGACCGGGCCCAGGCGCTGCGCGCCATCGAGGCCGCGCGGGCGGCGTTCCCCCGCTGGGCCGGCGCCAGCATCCAGCAGCGCTTCGACCTCCTCGACGGCGTGGGCACCCGCATCCTGGCCCGGGCCGCCGAGCTGGGACGCCTGCTGTCGCGCGAGGAGGGCAAGACCCTCCGGGAGGGGATCGCCGAGGCCACCCGGGCCGGCCAGATCTTCAAGTTCCACGCCGGGCAGGCCCTCCGCGCCGCGGGTGAGCTGCTCGACTCTCCCCGGGGAGCCGGCTGGTCGGTCCAGGTCCAGCGCGAGCCCATCGGCGTGATCGGCGTGATCACGCCCTGGAACTTCCCGCTGGCCATCCCGGCCTGGAAGATCGCCCCCGCCCTCGCCTACGGCAACTGCGTGGTCTTCAAGCCGGCCTCGCTGGTGCCGGGCTGTGCCCATGCCCTGGCCGAGATCCTGGTCGAGGCCGGCTGCCCGCGCGGCGTCGTCAACCTGGTGATGGGCGGCGGCGGCTCCGTCGGCGACACCCTGGTGACGGCCCCCGGCGTGGACGCGCTCTCGTTCACGGGCTCGGTGGAGACGGGCCGGGCCATCGCCGCCAGGGCCATCGGCGGCATGAAGCGCCTCCAGCTGGAGATGGGCGGCAAGAACCCCCTCATCGTGCTGGACGATGCGGACCTCGACAACGCCGTGGAGTGCGCCATCCAGGGGGCGTTCTACTCGACCGGACAGCGGTGCACGGCCACCAGCCGGATCATCGTGACGCCCGGCATCCACGCGCGCTTCCGGGAGGCCCTGCTGGCGCGCGCACGGGCGCTCGTGGTCGGCGACGCCCTGGACGAGCGGACCGAGATGGGCCCGGCCGTGGACGCCGGCCAGCTCCAGACCGACCTGGACTACATCGCCGTCGGGCTGAAGGAGGGGGCCCGCCTGGTGCTCGGCGGCGCCCGCCACCCGGCGCCCCGGGAGGGCTTCTACATCGCCCCGACGATCTTCGAGGACGTGGACAACGGCATGCGGATCGCCCGGGAGGAGATCTTCGGGCCCGTCGTCTCGCTCCTGCGGGCCCGCGACTACGAGGAGGCGCTGGCCATCGCCAACGACACGCCCTTCGGGCTCTCGGCCGGCCTGTGCACGCGCTCGCTGAAGCACGCCGACCACTTCCGCCGTCACGCCCAGGTGGGCCTGGCCATGATCAACGCGCCCACGGCCGGCGTGGACTACCACGTGCCGTTCGGCGGCGCGAAGGCCTCCAGCTACGGCTGGCGCGAGCAGGGGCCGCAGGCGATGGAGTTCTACACCCGCATCAAGACGATCTACACGAACGCCAACGTGCGCTGACGCACCGGGAGGGGCGATGGAGGAGACGGCGATCCGGCGCCGCGTCCGGCGGATGATCGAGACCGGCGACCTGCCCTGCGACGAGCCCTGACCATGCCGGCCAAGGTTCCGTGGCTGCCCTCGCGCGTGCCCCCCGGCGCCAGCGCCGACCGCTGCCCCCGCTGCGGCCGGCGGGCGATGATCCCCTGGACGCTGCGGCGCGACGACCGGACCAAGCAGGTGCTGCGCACCTGGGTCTGCACCGAGTGCCAGGTCACCGAGGAGCGGCCGGAGCCGGAGTGATCGTCGAGGGGGGCTCCCCGAGCCCGTTCACCGCGTCGATGAGCAGGCGCAGCCGGCCGTAGGAGGAGCGGTTGAACGGCAGGATCAGCCGGGGCAGCTCGGGGAACTCGTTGAGCTCCTGCGGCACCGGCCCGGCCACCTGATCGACGGGCCCTTTCAGGATGTCCTCGAAGCGGCCCTCGATCTCGCGCAGCGCCGCCTCCGGCAGCGTCCGCTGCAGGCGGACGACGAGGTTCTCGCCGACGATGCGCGCCGAGTGGAACACGCGGTAGAAGCCCAGGATCTCGCCGACCGCCTCCTCCACGCCCGGCACCACCCGGTAGAGCCGCGCGTCCTCGGCGTCGATCAGCCCCAGGGCCACCAGGTGCTGCACCCACTCGTCGAAGCGCCGCCAGTAGGGGACGCCGCCCGCCTCCACCAGCACCATGGGCACCAGGACCGACTTGCCCGTCTGCAGAAGCGTCAGCGCCTCGAAGGTCTCGTCCATCGTGCCGAAGCCGCCGGGGAACAGGGCCACCGCGCTGGCCTCCTTCACCAGGAACAGCTTGCGGGTGAAGAAGTACTTGAACGTGATCAGCTTGGGATCGGAGGCGATCCAGGGGTTGGCCTCCTGCTCGAAGGGCAGCCGGATGTTGAGGCCGAAGGAGCGCTCGGCGCCGGCGCCCTCCTGGGCGGCCCCCATGATGCCGGCCCCGGCGCCGGTCACCACCATCCAGCCCTCCTGGACCATCCGGCGGCCGAACTGGAACGCCGCCGTCGCCGCCGCCTCCAGGCGCGGCGTGCGGGCGGAGCCGAACACGGTGACCTTGCGGACGGCCCGGTAGGGCGCGAAGACCTTGTAGCCGTAGCGCAGCTCCTTCAGGGCCGCGTTGGTGATCTTGAGGTCGCCGGCGGGCGCGCCGTCCTCGTGCAGCTTCAGCACCGTGGTCAGCATCTGCTGGAACCACAGGCGCTTCTCGGGCGGCACCCCGGCGGCCTCGATCAGCTCCAGGATCAGGCGGTTGGCGGTCTCGCTCTGCAGCTGGTACCGGCGGGCCTCGGCCACGAGATCAGTATAGCGTTCATCGGCGCTCCGCCCTCATCGTCAGCGACAGCCCGGCCACGACCAGGGTCCCGCCGGCCACGATGAACGGCGTCACCGGCTCACCGAGGATGGCCACGCCCAGGAGCGCGCCGGCGACGGGCTGGATGTTCAGGAAGACGGCGGCGCGGGAGGCCGGCACCCGCCGCAGCCCGTGGTTCCACACCAGGTATCCGAGCGCGGTGACCACGACGGCCAGGTAGAGGACGCCGGCCACCGCCGGGCCGTCGAGCGACGGCCGGCGGCC
>JBBIIW010000238.1:0-5179 GCA_037446305.1 Candidatus Rokuibacteriota bacterium | reverse complement strand
GCGAGCGCGAGCGACCTCGCTGCCGCCACACGGCCGGCTGCCGCGGAAGCGGGGCGGCCCGGGCGAGACGGCAGCCCGCAAGCTGGGCGTGCCCTTCCAGGACCAGGCGGCCTTCCGGGCCCTGGAGGCGCTGGCGCCCATCGCGCCCGCCGCCCCGGCGCCGGGGGACGTCGCCGTTTTGCTCTACACCGGCGGCACCACCGGCACCCCGAAGGGCGCGATGCTCACGCACGCCAACCTGGTCGCCAACACCATGCAGTTCGCCGAGTGGTACGCCTTCGAGCCCGGCGCCGAGACCATGGTGTCGGCGATCCCCATGTTCCACAGCGGCGGGATGTCGGGGGCCATGAACGTGCCGCTCTACGCGGGCGCCAGCGCCGTCGTGTTCGCCCGCTTCAGCGCGGCCGCCGTGGCCCGCGCGGTCACCCGCCACCGGGCCACCCGGCTCTTCGGGGTGCCCACGATGTTCATCGCCCTGCTGAACGACGCCGAGGGGCGCCGGGCCGACTACTCGGGCCTGCGCGCCTGCCGCACCAACGCCGCGCCGCTGCCGCCCTCGGTGAAGGCGGCGTTCGACGCCCTGGTCGGCCGCGAGGTGCTGGTGGAGGGCTACGGCCTCACCGAGACCAGCCCCCTGACGCACGCCAACCCCATCGGACGCGCCCGGCCGGGCTCGATCGGCATCCCGCTCCCCGACACCGACGCCCGCATCGTTGATCTGGAGACGGGCGCCGATCTGCCGGCCGGGGAGGCCGGCGAGCTGCTCGTCCGGGGGCCCCAGGTCATGCGCGGGTACTGGAACCGGCCGGAGGCGACGGCGGCCGCGATGGGCGACGGGTGGTTCCGGACCGGCGACGTGGCGGTGATGGACGCCGAGGGCTACTTCGCGATCGTGGACCGCAAGAAGGACATGATCAACACGGCCGGCTTCAAGGTATGGCCCCGGGAAGTGGAGGAGGCGCTGTATGCTCACCCGGCCGTCAAGCTGGCGGCCGTCGTCGGCGTTCCCGACGACTACCGCGGCGAGGCGGTCAAGGCCTACGTCGTGCTCAGGGACGGCCAGCAGGTGGCCGAGCAGGAGCTCGTCGAGCACTGCCGGGCCCGGCTGAGCGGCTACAAGGTGCCGCGCGCGGTCGAGGTGCGAGCCGAGCTGCCGGTGACCTCCACCGGCAAGCTGCTCCGGCGCGAGCTACGCCGCGAGGCCGCCGGCCCCTAGCTAGGAGGCCGTTCCCGGATACAATGCCGGCCACCCGCGGATGCGGGCGGTCGGACCTCGGGGGCGCCCCGGCGTCGCGGGCGCCGCCGAGGGGAGGAATGGCGATGGCCGTCGGAGCGCACGATCGGCTCACCCCGACGATGACCGGCGGCGTGCTCGGCCCCGGGCGCCGGCGCCGCGTGCAGGCGCCCTGGCTCCTGACGCTGGCGACCCTGGCGGCGATCGTCACCGCCTGGTGGGCGGTCGCGCGGGCCGGGGTCGTCTCCGAGCTGTTCGTGCCCCATCCGGCCGCGGTCTGGGAGGCGTTCACCGAGATCCTGCTCGAGGGGTACCGGGGCGGCACGTTGCTCCGCCACCTGGTGGACAGCCTGTACCGGGTCATCGTCGGGTTCCTGCTGGCGCTCGTCACCGCCGTCCCCCTGGGGCTGGCCATCGGGTACAGCGCCTGGGTCCGGGCCGTGTTCGACCCCCTGATCGAGTTCTACCGCCCGCTCCCCCCGCTGGCCTACTACACCCTGCTCGTGATCTGGCTGGGCATCGAGAACGAGTCCAAGATCGCGCTGCTCTACCTGGCCGCCTTCCCGCCGCTGTCGATCAGCGCCATGGCCGGCGTGCGGGGCGTGACCCGGGAGCGGATCCAGGTGGCCGAGTCGCTGGGCGCCGGCCGGTGGCAGGTGTTCCGGCACGTCGTGTTCCCCTCGTGCCTGCCGGACATCTTCACCGGCATGCGCGTGAGCATCGGCTTCACCTACACGACGCTGGTCGCGGCCGAGATGGTGGCCGCCACCTCGGGCATCGGCTGGATGGTGCTGGACGCCTCCAAGTTCCTCCGCTCGGACGTCATCTTCATGGGGATCATCGTGATGGGGCTCACGGGCATCGCGCTGGACCGCATCGTCCGGGTGCTGGAGGGGCGCGTGGTGCCCTGGAAGGGCAGGGGGTAGGCCGGCCGGGTCGCCGCCGGCAGAGAGGAGAAGACGATGCGGAACCGAGGATGGCTGGTCGCGCTCACCGTCGTGCTGCTGGCCGTGGCCATGATCGCCCCGCTGGGGGCGCAGGGCCGCCCCGACAAGATCACCATCGCCTACCAGGTCATCCCCAACGGGGAGATCGTCGCCAAGGCGCTCGGCTGGCACGAGAAGGAGCTGGGCGTTCGCATCGACTGGAAGCAGTTCGACTCCGGGCGGGACGTCAACACGGCCATGCTGGCCGGCAGCGTGGACGTCGGGCTGGTGGGCTCCAGCCCGGCTGCGGCCGGCATCGCCTCCGGCATCCCGTACGACGTCATCTGGATCTACGACGTCATCGCCGACAACGAGGCGCTGGTCGTCAAGCAGGGCCGGGGGATCAAGACGGTGCAGGACCTGGCGGGCAAGAAGGTGGCGGCCCCCTTCGGCTCCACGACCCACTACCACCTGCTGGTGGCCTTCAAGGCCTTCGGGCTCGACCCCCGCCGGGCGACCATCCTGGACATGCAGCCCCCCGACATGCTGGCCGCCTGGCAGCGCGGCGACCTGGATGCCGGCTTCGTGTGGGAGCCCACGCTCATCAAGATGAAGGAGGCGGGCGGGGAGATCCTGCTGTCCAGCCGCGCCCTGGCCGACAAGGGCTACCTGACCGCCGACGTGGGGGTCGTGCGGCGGGCCTTCGCCGAGAAGCACCCGGATCTCGTCGTCAAGTACGTGCGCACGCTGTCCCGGGCGGTGGATTTCCTCCGCGCCGAGCCGAAGGAGGCGGCCCGGGCGGTGGCCAGGGAGTTCGGCCTCAGCGAGGCCGAGGCCGAGCGCCAGATGAAGACGATGATCCACCTGAACGGCAGGGAGCAGCTCGGCGAGAAGTACCTGGGCACCTCGGCCTGGCGCGGCGGCCTGGCGCGCGCCCTGAAGGACACGGCCGACTTCCTGGCCAGCCAGAAGACGATCCGCTCCGCCCCGGCGCTGGCCGCCTTCGAGAAGGCCGTGAACCCCGGCTTCATCGAGAAGGCGGTGCAGTAGGCGGGCGCTCCGCGGTGGCCGCCCCGATCGTCGAGGTCGACCGCGTCACGCTGGAGTACGCCTCCCGCGACGGGACGGTCACCGCGCTCGACGACGTGACGCTCGCGATCGCCGAGGGCGACTTCGTCTGCGTGGTCGGGCCCTCGGGCTGCGGAAAGACGAGCCTGCTCCGGATCCTGGCCGGCTTCGTGGCCCCCACCCGGGGCCGGGTGGCCCTCGACGGCCGCCCCATCACCGGCCCCGACCACCAGCGGGGCGTCGTGTTCCAGCAGCCGACGCTCTACCCCTGGCTGTCCGTCGAGGACAACATCACCTTCGGGCCCCGGATGCGGGGCGTCCCGGCCGCCGAGCGCCGGGCGCTGGCCGAGCGCTACCTGCGGCTGGTCGGCCTGTGGGAGTTCCGCCGCAAGGCGCCCTGGGAGCTGTCGGGCGGCATGCAGCAGCGCGTGGCCATCGCCCGCGTGCTGGTCAACGACCCCCGGATCCTGCTCATGGACGAGCCGTTCGGCGCTCTCGACGCGCTGACCCGCGAGCACATGCAGGAGGAGCTCGGCAAGCTCTGGCGGGCGACGGGCAAGACCGTCTTCTTCATCACGCACAGCGTCGAGGAAGCCTGCTACCTCGGCACCCGGGTCGTGGTAATGTCCCCCCGCCCGGGCCGTGTGCTCTGCACGGTCGAGGCGCCGTTCAGCCGCGCGGCGTCCAACGGCGGCAGTCGGGCCGTCAAGTCCAGCCCCGAATTCGTGGCGCTCCGGGAGGAAGTGCTCGGCCACATCTGGGCGCCCGCCCGGACAGGAGGGAAGGCGCAATGAAGAGGCGTGCCGGCATCGTGCTCTCGCTGCTCCTCGCGGTCGGCGCGGGGACCGGCGCCGCGCAGGAGAAGTTTCCGAGCCGCCCGATCGACTTCATCGTCACCTGGGGGACCGGCGGCGGCGCCGACGCCATGGCCCGGCAGATCAGCCAGCTGAGCCAGCCCTTCCTGGGCGTCGCCATCCCGGTCTCCAACGTCCCCGGCGCCTCGGGGAACACCGGCATGGCGCAGCTCCTGAACAGCAAGCCGGATGGCTACACGCTCGCCACCTACATCCAGGACACCCTGATGACGATCCCCATGGGCCTAGCCCGCCACAGGGTGGGCGACTTCGAATGGGTGACCCGGACCCAGGTGGCCGACTCGTTCCTCTTCGTGAAGTCCGACGGGCCGTTCAAGACCATCCAGGACCTCTTCCAGCACGCGCAGGCCAACCCCGGCAAGCTCCGGGTGGCCGCGACCGGGTTCGGCACCGTGGACGACGTGAGCGTCCGCTTCCTCGAGACGAAGGGCTACACGATGACCACCGTGCCGTACCCCAAGCCGGGGGAGCGGTACGCCGCGGTGCTGGGCGGGCACGCCGAGGTGCTCTACGAGCAGGCCGGCGACGTGCTGCAGTACCTCCGGGCCGGCCAGCTGCGGCCGCTGCTGATCTTCGCCCGCGAGCGCCATCCGGCCTTCCCCGACGTGCCCGCCTCCCGGGAGCTGGGCATTGACATCGCGCTGCCGCAGTTCCGCGGCATCGTGACCCGCAAGGGAGCCCCGGGCGAGCGCATCCAGATCCTGGCCGCGGCCTTCCGGAAGGCCATGGACACGCCCGAATGGAAGAAGTTCGCGCAGGAGTGGTACTTCCGCCCGGACAGCTACCAGGGCCCGGAGGAGTTCCGCCGCTGGGTGGAGGGCGAGCTGCAGACCCTGGAGCAGCTCGTCAAGGAGTTCGGACTTCGCAAGTAGCATGACCCTGGTGCGCCGCGCCGCGGCACCGCTCCTGGGGCTGGTGGCCGCCCTGGCCCTCCTCGCCGCGAGCCGCGAGCTGGACGGGTTTGCACGCGGCGACCACCTGGGCCCGGCCTTCTGGCCCCGGCTGGCGCTGGCCGGCCTGGCCCTCACCTGCCTGGCGCGGCTCCTCATGGAGTGGCGCGCTCACCGTACGGGCGC
>JBBIIW010000237.1:0-5179 GCA_037446305.1 Candidatus Rokuibacteriota bacterium | reverse complement strand
TCGCGGCCGCCGGCGGGCAGGTGGCGGGCGAGACCGTCCGGCGCGCGGGCGCGCTGGCGGTCGTGCGGGCGAGCCGGCCGGACGCCGCCGTGGTCGCGGTGGGGCTGAGCGACGGCGACGGCATCGAGGCGGCGGGCGAGATCGTCGCCGCTGGCACGCCGGTGGTGCTGCTCACGCGCCACACCGAGGACACCCTGGTGGCCCGGGCCCGCGCGGCGGGGGTCATGGCCTACCTGGTCAAGCCGCTGCGCGGCCCCGAGCTGGCGCCCGCGCTGGAGCTGGCCATCGCCCGCTTCGCCGAGACCTGCGCGCTGCGGCGGCGGCTGGAGGCCCGCACGCTGGTCGAGCGGGCCAAGGGCATCCTGATGCGACGCTGGGGCGTGGACGAGGCCGAGGCCTTCGGCCGGCTCCGGCGAGCGGCCATGGACAGCCGCCGCCCGATGGCCGAGATCGCGCGCGCCGTGCTCCTGGCCGAGTCCGTCGGCCGTCCCCAGCGGCCGGCCTGAGCGGGCGCCGCCCGGGAACCCTGGCGGTCCGGTGATGCTTTCGCTACACTCGACCTCGCCATGTTCAACCTCATCCCCCGCGAGGCCCGCTTCTACGACTACTTCGAGCGGCAGTCGGAGCACATCCTCCGGGCCGCCGGCCTGCTGCACGAGCTGGTGCACAACTTCACCGACGCCCGCGCCAAGCTGCACGCGATCAAGGAAGTGGAGCATCAGGGCGACCAGGTGACGCACGAGGTCGTCAAGCGTCTCAACACCACGTTCATCACCCCGCTCGACCGGGAGGACATCCACGCGCTGGCCAGCCGGCTGGACGACGTCCTCGACTACATCGAGGCCTCGGCCGAGCGCCTCGTCGTGTACCGCATCAAGGAGCCGACCTCCAGCTGCCGGGCCATGGCCGACGTCATCGTGCGCATCACGCAGGCCATGGACCGCGCCATCCGCTGCCTGCGCCACCAGGATCCGGCCTTTCACGAGCATGCCGTGGAGGTGAACCGGCTCGAGAACGCCGCCGACGAGCTGCTCCGCGACAGCCTGGCCGCGCTCTTCGACGAGGAGGGCGACCCCATCGAGGTCATCAAGTGGAAGGAGATCTACGAGACCATGGAGGTCGTCACCGACCGGTGTGAGGACGTGGCCAACGTCATCGAGGGCATCATCCTCAAGATGGCCTGATGGACGGCGGGGTCCTGCTGGTCCTGGCCCTGGTGCTGGCCGCCGAGTTCGTCAATGGCTGGACCGACGCCCCCAACTCCATCGCCACCGTCGTCTCCACCCGCGTCCTCTCCCCCTTCCAGGCCCTGGCCATGGCCAGCGTCCTCAACGTCCTGGGCGCCATGTCGGGGACGGCCGTGGCGGCCACCATCGGGAAGGGGATCGTGCAGCCGGAGGCGATCAACGTGGCCACGGTGGGGGCGGCCATGGTGGCCATCGTCATCTGGTCCACGGTGGCCTGGTACTTCGGGCTGCCCACCAGCGAGAGCCACGCGCTCATCGCCGGTCTGAGCGGGGCCGGGCTGGCCGTGGCCGGCCCCGGCGTGCTGCTCTGGGACGGCTGGAGCAAGGTGGTGATCGGGCTTTTGTTCTCCACCTTCCTCGGCTTCGGCGGCGGGCTGCTGCTCACGGTCGGGATCTACTGGGGCTTCCGGCGCTGGCGCCCGGGCAGCGTGCGCCGGCTGTTCGGCCGCCTGCAGCTCGTCTCGGCCGCCTTCATGGCCTTCAGCCACGGCTCCAACGACGGGCAGAAGTTCATCGGGGCCTTCACCCTGACCCTCGTGCTGGGCAACCTGCTGCCGCGCTTCGAGGTGCCGCTGTGGGTGATCCTGATCTGCGCCGGCACGATGGGACTGGGCACCGCGGTCGGCGGCTGGCGCATCGTGAAGACGATGGGGCTGCGGCTGACCAAGCTCGAGCCCGTCCACGGCTTCGCGGCCGAGACGGCGGCCGCCAGCGCCATCGAGCTGGCCACCCGCCTCGGCATCCCGCTCAGCACGACCCACACCATCAACACGTCGATCATGGGCGTCGGCGCCACCCGGCGCCTGTCGGCGGTCCGCTGGGGCGTGGGGAGCGACATCGTGACGGCCTGGATCCTGACCTTCCCGGTCTGCGGGCTGCTGGCCTGGCTGGTGGCGACCGTCTTCCACCGGCTCGCCTAGCCCCCGGCGCCGCCGCGGGCGACCTGCGCTAGAGTGACGCCGTGGCGCAGGAGGTCCTCGTGGTGGAGGACGAGCCGGACATCCGGGGCCTGGTCGTGCTCCACCTGGCGCGAGCGGGCTTCCGCTGCCGCACGGCCGCCAGCGGAACCCAGGCGCTGGCCGAGGTGCGACGCCAGCGGCCGGACCTGGTGGTGCTGGACCTCCTGCTGCCCGAGGTGGACGGCCTCGAGGTCTGCCGGCGCCTGCGCGGGGACCCGGCCACGGCGGCCCTGCCCATCATCATGCTCACGGCCCGGGCCGACGAGGTCGACCGCGTGGTCGGCCTGGAGCTGGGCGCCGACGACTACATCGTCAAGCCCTTCTCGCCCAAGGAGCTGGTGGCACGCGCGCGGGCCGTCCTGCGGCGGGCCGGCGCCGACCAGGGGGAGCGCGCCCTGCGGGCCGGCGCGCTGGTGCTGGATCCCGGCCGTCACCGCCTCACCGTCGAGGGCGAGCCGATCGCCGTCACCCCCAAGGAGTTCGACCTGCTCCAGGCCCTGATGGAGGCCGGCGGGCGGGTGCTGTCGCGGGAGCACCTGCTGAGCCGGGTCTGGGGCTACGCGCGCGCCGACGAGATCGAGTCCCGGACGGTGGACGTCCACGTCCGCCGGCTCCGGGCCAAGCTGGGCGCCGAGGGACGCCGCCTGACCACGGTCAAGGGCGTCGGGTACCGGTTCGAGGCGGACTGATGCCGGCGCGGCTGGTCCACGCGCTCCGCCGCCGCATCGCGCTCAAGCTCACCCTGACGCTGGTGGCCTTCGTGGGCGCCACCCTGGTGGTGGCCAGCCTCTCCCTGGACCGGGCGCTCCAGCGCTTCGCGGTGGAGGGGCTGGAGGAGCGCCTCGTGACCGCCGGCCTCCTGCTGCACGACCGGGCGCGCGCGGTGGTGGCGGAGGCGAGCGCGGCCGTCGCCCGGGACTTCGTCCTGCGGGCGGCGGAGCCGACGGGGGCGCGGGTCACCCTGATCGCCCGCGACGGCCGCGTGCTCGGCGACTCGGCGGTGCCTGCGGCCGACCTGCCGGGGGTCGAGAATCACGCCGCCCGTCCCGAGGTCCGGGCCGCCCTGGCCGGCGGCACCGGCCGCGACATCCGGCGCAGCGAGACGATCGGGGCCGAGCTTCTCTACGTGGCGGTGCCGGTGCGCGACGGGGAGGTCGTGGGCGCGCTCCGCCTGGCCTTCCCGGTGGCGGTGGTCACCGGGGCCTACGCGGAGCTGCGGTGGGTCATGCTGGCCGGCGGGCTCGTGGCGCTGGCCGTCGCCCTGGCCCTGGGCGTCTTCGTCGCCGGTCGCATCACGCGGCCGGTCGTGCGGATGCGTGCCGTCGCCGAGCGGATGAGCGAGGGCGACTTCGCCGCGCGGGCCCCGGTGCGCTCGCCGGACGAGATCGGGGCCCTCGGTCGCGCGCTGAACCTCCTGGCCGCCCGTCTGAAGGCCAAGATCGAGGAATCGGAGCAGGAACGGGCCAAGGTGGCCGCGATCCTGGACGGGATGGTGGAGGGCGTGGTGGCGGTGGACGGCCACGACCAGGTCGTGCTCCTCAACGAGCGGGCGCGGAACATGTTCGGGCTCGGCGCCGCGCGCGGCGACCGCAAGCCGCTCCTGGAAGTGATCCGGAACGCCGACCTGCACCAGATCCTCGGCGAGGCGCGACGGGCCGGCGAGGGCGTGGTGTCCCGCCGGGAGATGACCGTGGGGGGCCCGATCGCGCGCCGGCTGCAGGTGCACGCGGTGCCCCTGCCGCTGGCCGGCGAGCCGGGCGTCGTCATGGTCCTGCACGACGTGACCGAGCTGCGGCGGCTGGAGCAGGTGCGGACCGAGTTCATCGCGAACCTCTCGCACGAGCTGCGGACCCCGCTCACGGCGATCCAGGGGTACCTGGAGACGCTGCTCGGGGGCGGGCTCGAGGACGCCGAGCACGCGCGCCGGTTCCTGGAGATCGCCGCCCGCCACACCGAGCGGTTGGGCCGGCTGCTGAGCGACCTGACCGAGCTCTCCAACATCGAGCTGGGGCGGGTCCGCCTGCAGCGCCAGCCGGTGGATCTCGAGGAGGTCGTCGACTCCGTGCTGGCGATCCTGAGGGCCCGGGCCGAAGCCGGGCGCGTGCGGCTCGCCTCCACGATCGCGGCCGGTACCCCGCGCGTGCTGGCCGACCACGACCGGCTGGCCCAGATCCTCCTCAACCTGGTGGACAACGCGGTGAAGTACACGCCCGAGGGCGGCCGGGTGACCGTGTCGGCGCGGTCGCCGCGGCCCGACCTGGTGGAGGTGGCCGTCGCGGACACGGGGGTCGGCATCCCCGCCGCGGACCTCCCCCGGATCACCGAGCGCTTCTACCGCGTGGACAAGGCGCGCTCCCGCGAGCTGGGCGGCACCGGCCTGGGGCTGGCCATCGTCAAGCACCTGGTCATCGCCCACGGCGGCGAGCTGCGCATCGAGAGCGAGCCGGGCCGCGGCACGACGGTGCGGGTCACCCTGCCGGCCGCCGGAATGGGGTAGACTGCGCCCGCCGCGGCGACCGCCGCGAGAGGAGGGGCTCATGAGCGAGCAGATCCGGGTCGTCGACTACTTCTACGTGGAGGTGGCGGACAAGCCCGGGGAGGCGGTGCGCCACCTGCAGGCCCTGAGCCACGCGGGCGTGAACCTGCTGGCCTTCTCGGGCTTCCCGCGCGGCCGGCGGGCGCAGCTCGACTTCATTCCCGAAGACCCCGGGGCCTTCCGGTCGCTGGCCCGGCGGGAGAAGTGGAAGGTGGTGGGGCCGAAGAAGGGCTTCCTGGTCCAGGGCGACGACCGGGTGGGGGCCGTGGCCGAGGTCCTGGGCCGGCTCGCGGAGGCCCGGATCAACGTCACCGCCACCGACGCCGTCTGCGCCGGCGCCGGCCGCTACGGCATGATCTTCTGGGTCAAGCCGGCCGACGTGAAGCGGGCGGCCAAGGCGCTCGGCGTGGCCGCCTGACCGCAGGCAGGCGGCCGGG
>JBBIIW010000236.1:0-5185 GCA_037446305.1 Candidatus Rokuibacteriota bacterium | reverse complement strand
CAGGGCCGGCCCGAGCCGCGCCGCCGCCTCGTCCAGGCCCGCGACCGTGAAGGCCACCGCCTGCACGTAGTAGAGCAGCGGCGGCTTGTCGAGGTAGGGGACGCCGTTCAGGGTGAGGGCGCCGGGGTCGCCGGACAGCTGCAGCTCCCGGGCGATCTCGGCGTGCATGCCCTCGCCCGGGTCGTCGAGGGGGGCCCGGCCGAGGCCGATCAGCAGGAAGCCGGCTGCGACCAGCGCCGCGGCGGCGGCGGCGAGGCCCGCGCGGCCGCGCTCAGCGCCGGCGGCCCAGGAAGACCAGGAACTCACGCCCCTCGCGCAGGCGCCGCGTCAGCGTCTGCCCGTCGCGCAGCATCTCCCAGGCCAGGGCCGACATCTTCCGCGGCCGGAAGTAGAAGCGCCGGTAGAAGTCGCTCACGGCCGCCTGGATCTCCGGCGCCGGCAGGTGCGGGTAGCTCAGGGCACTCTCCTGGCGGCCGGCCTCGTCCAGCAGGCGGCGGCCGTCGAGCCAGCCGTTGGCGACCGCCTGCCGGTACAGCGCCGTGCCCGGGTAGGGGGCGGCGATGGAGACCTGGATGGTGTCGGGATCGATCGCGCAGGCGAACCGGATGGTGGCCTCGATCGTCTCCCGCGTCTCGCCCGGCAGCCCCAGGATGAAGGTGCCGTGGATGCGGATGCCCAGGCGCCGGGCGTCCTCCGTGAAGCGGCGCGCGACGTCCAGCCGGAGGCCCTTGCGGATGTTGTTCAGGATGACCTGGCTGCCCGACTCGTAGCCGACCAGCAGGAGGCGCAGGCCGTTGTCGCGCAGCACGCGCAGCGAGGCGTACGGCACGTTCGCCTTGGCGTTGCACGACCAGGTCACCCCCAGCCGGCCCAGGCCGCGGGCGATGGCCTCCGCGCGCGGCAGGTCATCGGTGAAGGTGTCGTCGTCGAAGAAGTACTCCCGGACCTCCGGGAAGTAGCGCCGGGCCCGCGCGATCTCGTCCAGCACGTGCTCCACCGAGCGGGTCCGGTAGCGGTGCCCGCCGACGGTCTGGGGCCAGAGGCAGAAGGTGCACCGGGAGCGGCAGCCGCGGCCCGTGTAGAGGGAGAGGTACGGATAGAGCAGGTAGCCGATGACGTAGCGCCGGATGTCGAGGTCGCGCCGGTAGACGTCCACCACGTAGGGCAGGCGGTCCATGTCCTCCAGCACCGGCCGGGGTGGATTGTGGCGGATGTGCCCGTTGCGGTAGCTCAGGCCCCGGATCTCGGCCAGGGGCCGGCCGGCCGCGACCTCCTGCACCGTGAAGTCGAACTCGTCGCGGGCCACGAACTCGATGGCGGGGGACGCGGCCAGGGCCGGCTCGGGGGCCACGGCGACGTGCGCGCCGACGAAGCCGATGCGGAGGGCCGGGTTCTCGGCCTTCAGAGCCTCCGCCACCCGGACGTCGTGGGGGAAGGACGGGGTGCTGGTGTGCAGCACCGCCAGCTCGTAGTCGCGGGCCAGGCGCCGGACCTCCGCCAGGCCCAGACCGTGGGGAGGCGCGTCCACCAGGCGCGAGCCGGGGATCAGCGCCGCCGGCTGGGCCAGCCAGGTCGGATACCAGAAGGACCGGATCTCGCGCCGGGCCTGGTACCGGGAGCCGGCGCCGCCGTCGAAGCCATCCCAGGACGGCGGGTGCAGCAGCAGGGTCTTCAGGTAACTCATCGGGAAGCGAGCATCCTTGCCACGTTACGCCCGCCCCCGGCACCGTGGCAAGAAGTGCGCGCTGCCCCCCGGCCCCGACTCGCGTACGATGGGGGTGGTGCGCCCGATCCCGCCCGCGGCCAGGAAGATCCCCGTCGTGGAGACGCTCCACGGCGACCGCCGGCAGGACGACTACCGCTGGCTGCGGCGGAAGGACGACCCGGAGGTACGCGCCTACCTGGAAGCCGAGAACGCCTACGCCGACGCGGTGATGCAGCCGACGGCGGCCTTCCAGGAGGCGCTCTACCGGGAGATGCTGGCCCGGATCAAGGAAGACGACAGCAGCGTGCCCTACCGGCGGGGCCGCCACCTCTACTACTCGCGCACCGAGAAGGGCAAGCAGTACCCGATCCACTGCCGCAAGGCAGGCAGCCTGGAGGCGCCCGAGGAGGTCGTGCTCGACCTCAACGTCCTGGCCGAGGGCCACGCCTACCTCGCCCTCGGCGCCTTCCAGGTCAGCGACGACGGCGACCGGCTGGTTTACACGCTCGACTACACCGGCTTTCGCGAGTACACGCTCTACGTCAAGGACCTCCGGACGGGCGCGCTGGCGCCCGACCGGATCGAGAAGGTCTCCAGCGTGGCCTGGGCGGCCGGCCGGGACGTCCTGTTCTACGTCACCGAGGACGCGGCCAAGCGCCCCTACCGCCTCTGGCGCCACCGGCTCGGCGATTCGGCCGACGACCTCGTCTACGAGGAGGAGGACGAGCTGTTCCGCCTCGGCGTCTGGCGCTCCCGCAGCCTGGCCTATCTCTTCGCCGCCTCCCGCTCGCTGACCAGCACGGAGGTGCGGTTCCTGCCGGCGGGCGACCCCGCCGGGGCCTGGCGGCTCGTGCTGCCGCGGGAGAAGGAGCACGAGTACGAGGTGGAGCACGGGACGGGCCCGGCCGGCGACGTCTTCTACATCCGCACCAACGGCCAGGGGTGCCGCAACTTCCGGCTGGTCCGCGCCCCGGTCGCCGATCCGCGGCCGGAGCGGTGGGAGGAGCTGCTCCCCCATCGCGAGGACGTGATGCTGGAGGACGTGGACGTCTTCGCCACCCACTACGTGACGCACGAGCGCGAGGACGGCCTCGTCCGCCTCCGGATCACCGAGCTCGCCGGCGGTGCCTGGCACCACGTGGCCTTCCCGGAGTCCGCCTACGAGGTGGACCCGGAGCCCAACCCCGAGTTCGTCTCCCGCCGGTACCGCTTCCGGTACCAGTCGCTGGTGACGCCGGCGTCCGTGTACGACTACGACGTGGGGGAGCGCCGGCTGGAGCTGCTCAAGCGCACCGAGGTGCTGGGCGGGTACGATCCGGAGCGCTACCGGACCGAGCGGCTCCACGCCACCGCGCCCGACGGCACGCGCATCCCGATCTCGCTCATCGCGCCGCGCGACGCGCCCCGCGACGGCTCGAGCCCCCTGCTGCTGTCAGGGTACGGCGCCTACGG
This sequence comes from Candidatus Rokuibacteriota bacterium, assembly GCA_037446305.1. GTDB lineage: Bacteria > Methylomirabilota > Methylomirabilia > Rokubacteriales > CSP1-6 > JBBIIW01. The sequence continues at coordinate 2,028 of JBBIIW010000236.1, read as the reverse complement.
CATCCCGTACCCGGTCACGTTCTCCTCCACCCGCCTGAGCCTCCTGGAGCGAGGGGTGGCGTACGCCATCGCCCACGTGCGGGGCGGGGGCGAGCTGGGCAAGCGGTGGCACGACGAGGGCCGGATGCTCAACAAGCGGAACACCTTCACCGACTTCATCGCCGCCGCCGAGTTCCTGATCGAGCAGGGGTACACCGCGGCCGACCGGCTGGTGATCGAGGGCGGCAGCGCCGGCGGCCTGCTGATCGGCGCCGTGCTCAACATGCGGCCGGAGCTGTTCCGGGCCGCGGTGCTGCGGGTGCCGTTCGTGGACGTGATCAACACGATGCTCGACGAGTCGCTGCCGCTGACCGTCGGCGAGTTCGAGGAGTGGGGCAACCCCAAGCTCCGCGAGCACTACGCCGGCATGGCCGCCTACTGCCCCTACACCAACCTGGGCCCCCGCCCGTACCCGGCCATGCTGGTGAAGGCCTCGCTCAACGACAGCCAGGTCATGTACTGGGAGCCGGCCAAGTACATGGCCCGCCTGCGGACGCTGGTCCCCGACGACGACGAGCACCCGCGGCTGCTGAAGACCGACATGGCCGCCGGCCACGGCGGCCCCTCGGGCCGCTACGACGCCCTCCGCGACCTGGCCTTCGACTACGCCTTCATCCTGCACGTGCTCGGCCGCGCGAAGTGACCCGGCCCCGGGCGCGCTCAGCGGCGCCGGGGGCCGCGCTCCGGGACCACCCAGGCGTACACGACGTGCTCGATGCCGTCGACGGTGAGGCGCGTGGTGCTCTCCGGCTGCCAGTCGCCCATGTCGTAGTTGTGGGAGACGATGCGGGTGCCCGGCGCCAGGTCGCTCAGCAGCTTGGGCCGCAGCCGCAGATTCACGTCGGGGAGCAGGTAGAGGGTGACCACGGTGGCCCGGGAGATATCGGCCTCGAACAGGTCGCCCTGCACGAACTCCACCAGGTGGTCGACCCTGGCCTGGCGGGCGTTCTCCTTCGCTTCCCGGACGCGCTCCGGGTCGATGTCGATGCCGACGCCCCTGGTCCCGAAGCGGCGGGCGGCCGTGATGACGATGCGTCCGTCGCCGGAGCCGAGGTCGTAGAGCACGTCGCCGGCGCCCACCCGGGCCATCGCGAGCATCTCGTCCACGACCGCCGGCGGCGTGGGCACGAACGGGACGTCCGGCTCCCCGGCGGCCGCCGGGCCGGCGACGGCCAGGACGAGGACGAGCGCGAGCAGGGACAGCGGCTGACACTGACGCTTCATGCGGCATTCCTCCCTCGAGCACCGAGCTGGACGAGACCGAGGACGATGGCGCCGACGCCCAGGACGCCGGCGCCCACCATGGCGCCGATGCCGGTGTAGGCCAGGCTGGCGTACAGCAGGTAGGCGCAGGTGGCGATGAACAGCAGCGGCGTGAGCGGGTAGAGCGGCACCCGGAACGGGCGCCGCCGCTCCGCGTCGCGCCGGCGCAGGACGATCAGGGCCAGGCCGGTCAGCAGGAAGAACAGCCAGAAGACGGGGGCGGTGTACTCGACCATCGTCTCGAAGCCCTTGCGGGTGACCGCGCCCAGCACGATCAGCAGCAGCGCCAGCGCGCCCTGGGCGAGCACCGCGTTGACCGGCGTGCCCGTCGCCGGGTGCCAGTGGCCCAGCGGCGCGAGCACGGGGACGGCCCGGCCCAGCGCCCAGCCGGTACGGGCTCCGGTGAAGATGGCGGCGTTGACGGACGTGAGGGCGGCCACGATCACGAGCACGCTGACCAGGCGGGCGCCGGGCTCGCCGAACGCGCGCTTGAGCAGGTCGGCCGCCACCGCCTCCGACCGCGCCATGCCGGCCAGGCCCAGGCCGTGCAGGTAGGCCCAGTTCACCAGCAGGTACAGGGCCGTGACGAGCACCAGGCTGGCGACGAGCGCGCGCACCATGCTGCGCCCCGGGTCGCGCACCTCCGCCGACACGTAGGCGGCTTCGTTCCAGCCGCCGTAGGTGAGCAGCACGAAGACCAGCACGAGGCCGAAGGACGGGGCGGCG
>JBBIIW010000235.1:0-5208 GCA_037446305.1 Candidatus Rokuibacteriota bacterium | reverse complement strand
CGCCACGATCGTGGGGACCAGCGCCGTGAGGCGGACCGCCTTGCGCACGTTGGCTTCCCGATCGCCGGCGCGCCGGTCGGGATCCAGGCTGCCGGCCAGCGAGACGGCGCTGCGCAGCGCGTCCAGAGGGTGGCAGTCGCGTGGCAGCCGCTCCAGCAGTGTCACCACCGGCGCCGGCAGCGTCCAGCTGGCGGCCAGGCGCCCCCGGAACTCCGCCGCCTCGGCCGGCGCCGGCCGCTCGCCGAACCAGAGCAGCCACGTCACGTCCTCGAATGGCACCTGCCCGGCCAGGTCGCCGATCTCGTACCCGCGGTAGTAGAGCCGCCCCACCTCGCCGTCCACCTGGCAGATGGCCGACCGCGTGGCGATGACGTCCTCGAGTCCGGCCTTCCAGTCGCTCATGACGGGCCTCCCGGCGGCCGGTCCGGCCGCCCAGACTGCACTATACATTATTTATATTGATTAGTCTTGATTTACCTGGACGACGTCGTCCAGGCCTGCTAGGGTGAAGCCGCGGCATGGTGGTGCTGGACGGGGAGGAGTACCTCACGGTGGAGGAGGCGGCCCGGCGGCTGGGCATCAAGCGGGCCACCCTCTACGCCTACGTGAGCCGCGGGCTCCTGCGCAGCTACCGCCAGGGCATCAAGCGCCGGCGCCTGTACCGGAAGGCCGAGGTGGAGGCGCTGGTGCGCCTGGGCCCGGGCGCCGGCGGGCGGCGCGCGCCGCGCGGCCCGACCGACATCCCCCTGGCCGAATCGTGGATCCGCGACTAGCCTCGAGACCATGAAGCGCGCCTGCTACCTGATCCCCGGCCGCGACCTCTCGAGCGCGGTGGCCCTGGCCCGCCGGGTCGAGGCGCTCGGCTACGACAGCGCCTGGGTGACGCACGGGCTGGGCCGCGACTCGTTCGTCGTGCTGGCCGCCTACGGCGCCGCCACCAGCCGCCTGGGGCTCGGCAACGGCGTGGTGCCCATCTACCCGCGCCACCCGGTCGCCATGGCCCAGGCCGCGCTCACGCTGGCCGAGATGACCGGCGGCCGCTTCCGCCTGGGCATCGGCGTCAGCCACCGGGCCTCCATGGAGGCGCTGCTCGGCTTGCCGCTGACGGACCCGCTGGCGGTCATGCGGGAGTACGTCGCCGTCCTGCGGGGCGCGCTGGCCGGCGGCGCCGACTTCGAGGGCCGGCACTTCCGCGTGCACTGGAGCATGGCCGTGCCCGCCCGGCCGGCCCCGCCGCCCCTCTACCTGGCCGCGCTCTCCCGGCGCATGCTCGAGCTGGCCGGCGAGATCGCCGACGGTGTGATCCTCTGGCTGACGCCGCCGGCCTACATCCGCGAGGTCGCCGTGCCGGCGCTGGAGCGGGGCCGGCGCCGGGCCGGCCGCACCCTGGAGGGGTTCGAGATCGTGGCCGCCGTGCCGCTGGCCATCACCGAGGACCGCGAGGCGGCGCTCAAGGCCTTCCGCGAGGAGCTGACCCGGTACCTCTCGCTGCCCTTCTACCGGGCCATGCTGGAGGCGGCCGGGCTGGGCGAGGGCCTGCGCGAGTTCGACCGGACGCGCCAGACGCCGGCCACGCTGGCCGAGGCGCTCGGCGGGCTCGGCAGCGCCGAGGGCGCGCGCGCCTACCTGGAGGCCCACGTCGCCGCCGGCGTCACGCTGCCGGCGGTCCGCCCGATCATGTTCCCGGACGCGCCCTGGTATGCCCGCACCCTGGAGGAGGCCGCCCGCTGGTGAAGATGGCGGCCGGGCTGCTGGCGGCCCTCGTCCTGGTCGCCTGCTCCTCCACCCCCGACCGCGCCCTGCCCGCCGACCCCCGGGCGCCCGTGCGCTACGTCGCGCTGGGCGACAGCACCGTGGAGGGCGTCGGCGCCTCCAGCCCCGAGCAGACGTACGTCGCCCGCCTCCACGCCCGGCTGCGGGCCCGGTACCCCGGGGCGGCGGTCGAGAACCTGGGCGTGGCCGGCGCCCGCTCCGCCGACGTGCTGAACGGGCAGCTGGACCGCGCCATCGCGCTCGCGCCGGACCTGGTGACGCTCTCGATCGGGCCGAACGACATCACGGCCGGCGTCCCCGTCGAGCAGTACGAGCGCCACGTCGCCGCCATCCTCGACCGCCTCGTCGCCGCCACCCGGGCCGTCATCGTCGTCAACCTCCTGCCTGACCTGGCCCTGACGCCCCGCTTCCGGGGCCGGCCGGAGGAGGCGCTGGTGGGACGGCTCACCGTCCGGTTCAACGAGGCGCTGCGGCGCCTGGCGCGCGAGCGCCCGGTGGAGCTGGTGGACCTGTTCGGCCCCAGCCGCGCGGAGCTGCCGCGGCGCCCGGAGCTGGTGGCCGCCGACGGCTACCACCCCTCGGACGCCGGCTACGCCCGCTGGGCCGAGCTCATGTGGCGGGGCATCGAGGGGCGCATCACCCGCTGAGCGCCCGCTCCCAGGAGACGCCTCGTGGAACTCTTCACCGCCGACGCTCTCGTCGCGCTGGTCACCCTGGCCGCCATGGAGATCGTGCTGGGGATCGACAACCTCGTCTTCATCGCGATCCTCAGCGCGCGGCTGCCGGCGGCCCGGCAGCGCCTGGCCCGCCGCCTGGGGCTGGCCGCCGCCCTGCTCACGCGGCTGGCCCTCCTGTTCGCCATCACCTGGATCATGGGCCTCACCCGCCCCCTCTTCACCCTGGTCCGGCCCTGGTCGGGCCGCGACCTCATCCTGCTGGGCGGCGGCCTCTTCCTCATCGCCAAGGCCACTCGCGAGGTCCACGACCGGATCGAGGGGGGCGGCGAGCACGCCGCCGCCGCGGCCCGCCACGCCAGCTTCGGCGGCACGATCGTGCAGATCATGGTCCTGGACGTGGTGTTCTCGCTGGACTCGGTCATCACCGCCGTCGGCATGGCGAACCAGCTGTGGGTGATGGTGGTGGCCATGGTCAGCGCCGTGGCCGTGATGCTGGTCTCCATGGACCTGGTCGCCGGGTTCATCGAGCGACACCCGACCGTCAAGATCCTGGCCCTGGCCTTCCTGATCCTGATCGGCGTCATGCTGGTGGCCGAGGGGATGGGCCGGCACATCGAGAAGGGCTACATCTACTTCGCCATGGCCTTCTCGCTCTTCGTCGAGATGCTCAACATGCGGTACCGCACCCGGGCGCGGGCCCTCCGGGGCGTGGGCCTCTGAGAGGCGCCGCCGCCGCCCCCGGCTCGTCTATACTCGGCCTGGCCCGATGAGCCTCACCGTCTTCACCAGCGCCTTCCTGATCGACTGCACGGGCGCCGAGCCCGTGGAGGGCGCGGCCGTGGTCGTCGAGGACGACCGGATCAAGGACGTCCTGCCCCACGGCCGGGTGGGCCCCCTGCCGGGCCCCGTCACCACCCTCGACCTGCGGGGCGCCACCCTGATGCCCGGCCTCACCGACGCCCACGTGCACCTCACCGCGGTGACCGAGAACGTGCTGGACCAGCACCGCCACTACCCGGCCTCGTACATCGCCGCCCGCGCGGTCCGGCGGGCCGAGGAGTGCCTGCGCCAGGGCTTCACGACCGTCCGGGACGCCGGCGGCGCCGACTACGGCTTCCGGCTGGCCATCGAGGAGGGCCACATCGTGGGGCCGCGGCTGCTGGTCTCCGGCAACTACCTGTCGCAGACCGGCGGCCACGGCGACCTGCGCCGGCGGGCCGAGTGGGGGGAGCCCGTCCACTGCTGCGTGGGCATGATCGGAGTCATCGCCGACGGCGAGGACGCGGTGCGGCGGGCGGCGCGCGAGCAGCTGCGCCGGGACGTGGACCACATCAAGCTCATGGCCTCCGGCGGCGCCATGTCGCCGGCCGACGAGCTGGACACCACCCAGTACACGGTGGCCGAGATGCGGGCGGCCGTCGAGGAGGCGCAGGCGGCGGGCAAGTACGTGCTGGCCCACGCCTACTCCGACGCGGCGGTCCAGCGGGCGGTGGCGGCCGGCGTCCGCTCGATCGAGCACGGCAACCTGATCCGCGACGCCGCCGCCCGCGCCATCCGGGAGGCGGGGGCGTTCCTGGTCCCCACGCTGGTCACCTACGAGGCCATCGCGCGGGAGGGCAAGCGCTACGGCATCGGCGATCACCAGCTGCAGAAGATCCACCGGGCCCGCGAGCAGAGCCTGGAGGGGCTGGCCTGTGCCTACCGCGCCGGCTGCAAGATCGGCTCCGGCTCCGACCTGCTGGGCGACATGACCGCCCAGCGCGCCGTCGAGCTGGAGCTCAAGGCCCAGGTCATGACGCCGATGGAGGTGCTGCTGTCCGCCACCAGGGTCAACGCGGAGCTGTTCCGCCTGCAGGACCGCATCGGCACCGTGGAGCCGGGCAAGGACGCCGACCTGATCGTGGTCGCCGGCGACCCCCTGCGGAACCTGCGCGTCTTCCAGCACCCGGACGCGCTCCGGGTCATCATGAAGGGCGGCCGTGTCTACAAGCGAACACTCTGACCTGATCCTCGAGCAGTTCACGCGGCAGGCGGTGCCGTTCGCCGAGGCGCCGTCCATCAAGGACGAGGCCGCGCTGCGGCTGGTGGTGGAGTTCACAGGCGCCGGGCCGGCGGACACGGTCCTCGACGTCGCCTGCGGCCCCGGGCTGCTGGCCTGCGCCTTCGCCCGCGTCGTCCGCCACGTCACGGGCATCGACCTGACGCCGGCCATGCTGGAGCGGGCCCGGGCCCTGCAGCAGGCGCAGGGCCTCACCAACCTCACCTGGCGCCAGGGCGACGCGCTGCCGCTGCCCTGGCCCGACGCCGGCTTCACGCTGGTCACGGCGCGCTTCGCCTTCCACCACTTCCTCGACCCTCGGGCCGTGCTGGCCGAGATGGCGCGCGTCTGCGCCCCGGGCGGGCGGGTGGCGGTGATCGACAGCGCGCCGGCCCCCGACAAGGCCGACGCCTTCAACGCCATGGAGCGCCTGCGCGACCCCTCCCACGTCCGGGCCATGCCCGTGGACGAGCTGCGCGGCCTGTTCGCCGCCGTCGGCCTGCCGGCGCCGCGGGTGACGTCGTACCGCCTGGAGGGCGAGCTGGAGAGCCTCCTGGCCCGGTCCTTCCCCCGGCCGGGCGACGCCGACGAGATCCGCCGGCGCTTCCGCGCCTCGCTCGCCGACGACGCGCTCGGCATCGCCGCGCGCCTGGACGGCGATCGCATCCGGTACGGCTACCCGGTGGCCGTGCTGGTCGCCGACCGCTGAGCGGCGCTCCG
>JBBIIW010000234.1:0-5214 GCA_037446305.1 Candidatus Rokuibacteriota bacterium | reverse complement strand
TGGTGGGCCTCGTCCACCAGCAGCCAGTGCGGCAGCCCGGTGGCGCCGTGCACGGCGGCGGCCGTCCCCAGCGCCTGCGTCGCGTACTGCACCTTGTCGGCCAGCGACAGCCCGCTCAGGTTCAGCACCAGGCGGCCCGCGGGCTGGCGCAGCAGGTGCCGCAGGTCGTCGGCGGCGGGCAGGGCCCGCCGGACCTGGCCCCCGAGCGTCACCACGCCGGGCAGGGCGGCCAGCGTCTCGTGATCGCCCTCGGGGTCCAGCAGGCAGAACGCCCGCCCGGCCTGCACCAGGCGCTCGACGAGGACGCCGGTGAGGGTGGACTTGCCGCTGGCCGACGGCCCCACCACCAGGAGGTCCGACCCGTGGGCGGGCACCGCGACCGGCTCGCCCGCGGCCGTGCGGCCGAGCGGCAGGTCGTGCCGCCGCAGCCGCGGGATCAGCGCGACGGCATCGTGCAGCAGCTGCTCCTCGATGAACTCCACCACGCCGGCCCCGGCCCCGCCCCGCGTCACGTGGTCCGCGCGCTCGCGCAGCGTCGGCACGGCGTCGGCGACCGCCACCGCGCACTCGCAGAGCGCCAGGAAGGCGTGGTCGTTCTCGGCGTCGCCGATCCCCGCCAGGTTGTGCGGCGACAGCTCCAGGACCTCGAGGGCGGCGCGCAGGCCGCTGCCCTTGGTGACGCCCCCCGGCAGCAGCATGAGGGCCCCCTTGTTGAAGACCAGCGTGCGCTCCACGCCCGCCTCGCGGATGGCCGCCAGCGCCGGCCTGGCGAAGCGGGCCTCGGTCTGCACGATGCTGCTGCCCAGCACGAACCGGACGCCGTGGCGCTCGAGCGCGCTGACCAGCGCCGGCTCGGGCGGGTCTCCCAGCACGCGCACCCGGCGCCGGTCGGGAACGTAGAGCAGGGCCCCGTTCTCGGCCACCACGGCGTCGAACAGGTCGTCGAGCCCGGGGCAGACACCGCGCAGGTCCGGCAGGAGCCGGCCGGTGACGAGCAGCAGCCGCCGTCCGGAGCGGCGCACCCGCTCCAGGGCCTCGCCGGTCTTCGGCTCCAGCCGCCCCTGCTCGGCCAGCGTGCCGTCGTAGTCGGCGGCCAGCGCGTGGAGGATCATCGTGGACTCCATCCCACCGTACCACCGACGCGAGGCCCGCGCGCGGCCGCCTGGAGTACACTCGGCCTCGTCGCGGCGCGCCGTGGTCGAGCAGATCTGGCGCCGGGCCCGGCTGCCCCGCGCCTGATCGGTCGCCGCTCGGGGCGACGGTGCGGAGCGCGGCCGGCCGCCTTCGCGCAGGGCGCGGAAGGTCTCGGCGATGATCTCGTCGTCGCCGTGGCGCGGCCGCCAGGCGAAGTGGCGGAGTGTCCGGTCCAGGGACAGGACGAAGTCCCGCGCCAGGGTCAGGTACTGCTCCGGGTGGAGCGGCCCCAGGCGCGCCCGGTGGAGCGCGGCGCAGGCGAGCGTGGCCGCGCGCTCGGGGACGGGCACCAGCCGCGGGCGGACCCCCAGGCAGGCGGCGGCCAGCGTGAGCTTCTGCCGGAGCGTCGTCACCCGGAGCGCCCCGGCGTTGAAGGTCCCCGGGACGTCGCGCGCCAGCGCCTCCACGATCAGGTCGGCCAGGTCCTCGACGTGGATCAGCTGGTAGCGGTTGTCGCCCGGGCCCGGCAGCGGGATCGGCAGGCCGCGGCGCGCCAGCGCGGCCAGCCGGGCGAAGAGCCCGGCCCGGCCGGGGCCGGCGATGACCCGGGGCCGGACGATGGTGACGACCGGGATGGCAGCCCGGCGCACCAGGTCCTCGGCCTCGCACTTCGACCGGCCGTAGTGACCCACCGGCCCTGAGCTCGGCGGGACCCGGGATGCCGTAGACCATGTCGGTGGAGACATGGACGAACTTCCGGACCCCGGCCCGGACGCAGGCGTCGAGCAGCTCCCGGAGCGGCTCGACGTTCGCCCGGAAGAAAGTCTCGTAGCGATAGAGATCGTGGCCCGGGGGTGAAGAGCTGCACGGCCGCGCAGTGCACGACCGCCTCGACGCTGGCGAACTCGGGCGAGCCGACGACGGTCCGGATGCTGCGGCCCAGCGTGAGGTCGCAGGGGACAAGGCGCGGCCCCAGCCGCCGGGCGCCGGCGGTCCCGAGGAAACCGGTGGAGCCGGTCACCAGCACGCGTCCGCCGCCGACCGGCCGCCAGCGGGCGCCCGGAGGGCCGGGCGCGGTCGTGGCGGACGGCGCTACCGGAACGGCAACCTGCTCAGAGCCGGAGCTCACCCAGCCGGCCCGGAGGCGACAGAGGATGACCAGGACGGTGAGCGCCGCCAGCAGCAGGTAGGACTGGACCAGCTCGAACGGGGTCCCGGCCGCGGCGGCGGCGACGTCGTAGAACCGGTTGCTGGCCAGCACGTAGCTGGCTGCCAGCAGGACGCGCGTGGGCCGGCCGGCGACGGGCCACCGCGCGAGGACCGGCCAGGCCAGCGCGAACACGGGCAGCAGCACCCCGTAGTGGTGCTCCCAGGCCACGGGCGAGGCCATGGTGGCGGCCAGGAGCGCGATGGCCAGGTCGATCGGCCGCCCGGCGCGACCCAGGGGCGCGCGCGGCGGCCAGAGTGCGCAGGCCAGCAGGAGCACCGAGGCGGCGGTCGTTCCCGCGAAGACGGCGGGATGGAAGGGGGCCAGGGCCCGGTAGTCCCAGGCCAGGGCATCGCCGGTGTTCAGGGCCCGGTGCAGCAGCCCGTTCACGGACTGGTTGAGGAAGCGGCCGACGTGGGCCAGCACCGCGAGGTAGTCGAGATGGTTGGCGAGCCCGTAGCGCGGGATCGAGACCGCGAGCACGGCCGCGATCGCGGCCAGCCCGGCGAGGGCGAAGCGCCACTGGCGGCGGAGCAGGCCCCACAGCAGGAGCACGGCGTAGTGCGGCTTGACGACGGCCAGCAGCCCGGCCGCCACCCCCGCCGGTCCCGGGCGATCGCGCGCGATGAGCCACAGCAGGACGGCGGCCAGGGAGATCGCGTTGAGCACATGCTTGGGGTGGTAGCGGGGCACGAGCGCGCGCACCAGGTCGACGGCGAGCAGGCTGGTGGGCGGGTACTGGAACTTGAGCCCCTCGTCGAAGAAGACGCGGGGATAGAGGCGGCCGGCCCCGCGCTCCCGCAGAGCGTGCAGCCGCTCGCCCTGTCTGAAGAAGACGTCTTCATAGAGCCGGCCGGCCCCGGGGGTGTCCAGGAAGTCACGGGCGATGAGCATGCCCGCCCACGAGTCCCAGCCCCAGGCGCGCACGTCGAGCGGCAGGACGTGGGGCTGCCGCGGCGGGCGCGGGGGCCAGAACCACAGGGTCTCGACCAGATAGCCCAGGACGAGCACGTTCAGGAGCACGAAGACGACGAGGGCCAGGCCCGAGCGGGGTGCGGCCGGGTCGGCCGCACCGGACGGCGTCAGGACGAGCGGCGAGGAAGCCGGCAGCGGTCGTGGTGGCACCGCGGGGTCCCGCTCCGCAAGCGCGGTGCCACGGCGGCCAGGGCCGGCGGGCTTCACCGCTCGGCCCGGAAGATCCAGATCCGGGGGTGGTCGAAGAGGCGGAACGTCAGCTCGGCGCGGTCGTCGTCGACCGTGTAGCCGAGGAGCGCCGGGTAGGTCTTGAACGTCTTGATGAGCCGGTACCCGGCCCGGCCCCACAGCAGGCTCCGGTAGAAGCGGTCGAGCACCGGGTAGCTGTCCGCGCGGTGGCGATACTGCTCGTAGTGCTCGTCGCTCATGACGATGTACTCGACGCCCGCCAGGCGCTCGCGGAGATACGCCTCCCACCAGGCGCTGGAGGGGGGCGGTCCCGGCGTGGTCAGCAGGTTCAGGACCTTGACCGTGAAGTGATCGTGGACGGTGACGTGCATCTCGCCTTCCCGCACCGTGCGCCCGTAGAACTCCGGATGGAAGAACCGCGAGCCGATCAGGGGGGTGGCGGCCGAGGAGTCGATGAGCACCGTCGCCCCCGGGGGAAGATGGCGATGGATCCACTCCGCGGCCTGCAGGCGCGCGTCCGGCTGCCGGTAGACGTTCAGGTAGGCCAGCGTGTAGAGGAGCGAGGTTCCCAGGACGACCGCCGCCGTCGCCGCCACCGCCAGCCGCGCTGCCGGCCGGGCCGCCCGCTCCCCCAGCCCCAGCAGCAGCCGCGCCGCCAGGAGACAGAGCCAGGGCAAGAGGGGGATCGCGTAGCGGATGAACTTCATGTACCCGGGACCGAGCACGAGCAGGTAGGGGACGACGAGGGACAGCACGAGGAGGTCGGAGCGCGTGCGCTTCACCGCCGCCCAGGCGAGCCCGAGCACCCCGAGCGACGCCAGCAGCGGGCCCATGCCGAAGTAGAGGAGGTTCGTGAACCAGTAGGCGATGGTGGTGTCCGTGAACTGGAACGTCCAGTGCGGCTGGATTTCGGCCGTGACGAAGCGCCGGGTGAAGAGCGACATCTGCAGGAAGCGCCGCGGGTTCAGGAGCGGGAAGGGGTCGGCGACCATGAAGGCGAGGCCGCCGGCGGCCGCGGCCAGGAGGGGCAGGGTCCAGAACCGCCGGCGGCGCAGCACGTCGAGGAGCCTGGCGGCCGGCGCCGGCCCGCGCACGGCCAGCACGTGGGCGGTCGCGATCACCGGCCAGGCCAGCAGCGCGGTCTGCTTGGTCGCCATGGCCAGGCCGGCCAGGCCGCCGGCCAGCAGGTAGGCCCGGGGATGGCCCGTGTCGGCCAGGCGGTGGGCGGCCAGCATGACGGCGACCAGGAAGAACGTCAGCGGGACGTCGCGGCCGGCGCGCCGTCCGTCCAGCGGACCAGCAGGAGCACGGCCGTGTAGGCCGCCACCACGCTCAGCAGCGAGGCCGGGCGACGTTCACGGTGACCAGCATGATCCGGTTGAGGTAGGGGGCGACGGCCGCGCAGGCGACGACGGGAGCCCAGGCGGCCAGCGCCGGGAACAGCCGGGTCCAGAGCCGCGCGGTCAGGATCCCGAGTGCCGGCCACAGCAGCGCCTGGGCGAGCCCGGCCAGGGCCCAGAACAGCGGCTCGGAGGGGGCGAGCCACTGCCAGAGGGCGGCCATGAAGGGCCGGTCGGGCTGGGCCCGGCCCAGCGCCTCGAGTCCGTGCTCGGCGATCACGAGCCAGACGTAGCCGTCGTCCCAGACGGGAAACGCCCCGGCGGCGACCGTGGCCGGCGCGCAGAACAGCGCGAGCGCCAGCCAGGCCC
>JBBIIW010000233.1:0-5216 GCA_037446305.1 Candidatus Rokuibacteriota bacterium | reverse complement strand
CCGGGAACAGGGAGGGCGTGAAGGCCTCGTCGCCCCCGACCGCCGCCACCAGCTGGTACCGGCCCTCGCTGAGCTGGAACGCCTCCAGGGTCTTCGCGTCCGGGTCGACCAGCCAGTAGTGGATCACACCATGCCGGGCGTAGGCGTTCATCTTGGCCACCCGGTCCCGCCGCGTCGTCCCCGGCGAGAGGATCTCGATGATCAGGTCGGGCGCGCCCTCCACCGCCCGGTCGGTGACGATGGCGCTGCGGTCACGGGCCACGAACACGAGGTCCGGCACCACGACCGTCCGGCGGTCCAGGATGACGTCGAACGGCGCGATCAACAGCTCGCCGAGGCCGTGCCGGCGTACGTGGCCCTGGAGGATCACGAACAGGTTGCCCGCTGCCTGCTGGTGGGACCGCCGCGGCGAGGGCTCGCTGAAGAGCCGCCCCTCGACGACCTCGTACCGCAGGCCGTCGTCCGGCAGGGCGCAGTAGTCCTCGTAGGTCAGCCCGGCGCTCACCGGTCCCGAGGGATACCGGGCGCCACGCTCGCTCATCACGCCGAGTCTACCGTATCGCGCCGTATCTCTATCGCCACAGCTCGGCCAGCGGGACCGTCAGATCCGGGAACAGGGAGGGCGTGAAGGCCTCGTCGCCCCCGACCGCCGCCACCAGCTGGTACCGGCCCTCGCTGAGCTGGAACGCCTCCAGGGTCTTCGCGTCCGGGTCGACCAGCCAGTAGTGGATCACACCATGCCGCGCGTAGGCATTCATCTTGGCCACCCGGTCCCGCCGCGTCGTCCCCGGCGAGAGGATCTCGATGATCAGGTCGGGCGCGCCCTCCACCGCGCGGTCGGTGACGATGGCGCTGCGGTCACGGGCCACGAACACGAGGTCCGGCACCACGACCGTCCGGCGGTCCAGAAGGACGTCCACCGGCGCGACGAACAGGTCTCCGAGTCCGCGGGCGCGCACGTGGCCGTCCAGGATCGTGGCCAGCCGGAGGGCCACCCGCTGATGGGCGATGCGCGGCGAGGGCTCGCTGAAGAGCATCCCCTCGACCACCTCGTAGCGCAGCCCGTCGTCCGGCAGGGCGCAGTAGTCCTCGTAGGTCAGCCCGGCGCCGGCCCCCGAGGGATACCGCATGCGGCTCTCACTCATCCAGCACACAGTCTACCGCGGCCGGTCCCACCGCCGCGCCGCCGCCCGGCCTCACCGGGCCGGCCCGGCCTGGTAGTCGTTCTTGAGCCCGATGTAGTTCCGGGCCGATCGGCGGATGAGCTCCCGGTCCTCCTCGGTGACCTCCCGGCGGACCCGGGCCGGCGCGCCCATGACCAGGCTGCGCGGCGGGATCTTCGTCCCCGGGGCCACCAGGCTGCCGGCCGCCACCAGGCACTCCTCCCCCAGCTCCACGCCGTCCAGCACGATGGCGCCGATGCCGATCAGGCAGTGGGAGGCGATGTGGCAGCCGTGCAGGCGGGCGCCGTGGCCGACCGTGACGTGCTCCTCGAGCACGGTCGGCGGCCCCCGCCGGTTGACGTGGATCACCGTGCCGTCCTGGATGTTCGTGCCCCGGCCGACCCGGATCACGTTCACGTCGGCGCGCAGGACGCTGCAGAACCAGACGCTGGCGTCCTCCTCCAGCGTCACGTCGCCGATGACGTGGGCGGACTCGTGCACGAAGGCGGTCGGGTGGACGACGGGGGTCCGGCCGCGATAGGGGTGGAGCACTACTCCGCCGGCAGCGTCATGATGAGCTGCGTCTCGCCGGCCGACCTCAGCACGTTCGTGTACCGCACGACGGCCGCCACCAGCGTCGGCGTCCCGCCGTCCGGCCCGGAGAAGGCGCCCAGTGCCCGGATGACGCCCTGGAAGCCCGAGGTGACCTGCTGGAACCTGAGGCCGGCCGGGCCCCGGAAGACGACGGCCAGCACGCCGTTGTCCAGGTGGTTCTGGGGCACGATCACCTCGTGGACGCCGTCGCCGTCGAGGTCCACCGACAGCGGGATCGGCTCCATCCGGTAGAAGAAGCTGCGGCCGCCGCGCTCGATCATGCGGACCACCTCGATCCGGTCCCCTCCGCCGCCCACCTGGGAGCCCGAGCGCCACAGCTCGTCCAGGCCGCTGGTGATCCGCAGGTGGTTGTGCTCGTCGATGTAGACCAGGACGGGGCGGTCCTTGCCGTTCACCGTGCTGAAGGCGGCGCCGGTGGCGCGGAAGACGTCGGGCACCGCCACCGCGCGCACCCGCCGCAGGCCCCCGTCCTCGAGCGCCATCTCGTCCACCTGCCCCCTGGCGAAGAACGTCTCCGCCCGGTAGCGCTGCGCCCACAGCGTGCGCTTGACGGGGCGGGCCTGCTCGTCCACCGCCAGCAGGATGGCGTCGATCCTGTCGGCCAGGACCTTCGGGCGGCCGTCCCGCAGCCCCACGATGAACGACGTCATGCCCAGGCGGGTGTCGAACCGGTTGACGACCACCTCCAGCCGCCCCTGGCCGGTGAGATCGGCCAGCTGGACCGAGATGATGCCGCCGACGGCCCACGGGTGGTACGTCCACTCCGGCTCGAACGTCTGCTCGACGATCCTGTACACGTAGACCTTCTGGCCGTCGGTGAGCGCGACCCGGGGGACCCCGTCGGCCGGGGCCACCGCGACGTCCATCGAGACGACGTTGAAGGGCAGCCGGGCGATCTCCTTCAGGGGGATGCCGGCCTCGGCGCTGGAGTACCCCGTCACCGTCTCGTCGCCCCAGCCGAGCAGCCGGGCCAGGAGGGACCGGGGCTTCCGCTGAGGCGCCGGCGCCGCCTGCCCCGAGGCCGAGAACCGCCCGGGCTCGGCGGGCTTGAGGGAGGGCGGAACGAAGAAGGCCGTGGTCAGGGCCGCCTCGGGCCTGGCCATCGTGAAGAGGCGCGCCTCCAGGAAGGGCTTGCGCTCGACGAGCGTGTGGTGCAGCACCAGCAGGTTCTCGGTGCTGAACCGCGCGGCCACCTCCCGCACGCCGCGGCCCTGGAGGAACTCCGGGTACGCGATCTTCTCCTGGCCCAGCCAGACCGCCACCTGCTCGCCGAACACGATCTGGAAGCGCCCCGTCCGCTTGAGCCCCTCGTACACCTCGCCGGTCACGGCCTCGGCCAGATTGGGCTTGACCCCCGGGCCCACGAGCGACACCAGGGTCAGCTTCACGCTGGCCGGCGTCCGCACCCGGTCCCCGGGCTGGGCAGGCTCGCCCTGGTGCTCGGCCAGCGAGAAGCGCTCGCCGGCCTGGCTGATGACCGCCTGCCCGAGCCGCTGCTCGGCCCGGCCCAGCAGCTCCCCCGTCCTCGGATGCCGGATCTCCCGCCCCTCGCGCACCACCTGCACGGCAAGGCCGGGCCGGGCCCCGCCCTCCTGGCCCACCGAGAGCGTCAGCACGGATCCCTGAACCTCCAGCACCTCGCCGTCGAGGCGGGGAAACAGGGCCAGGGCCTGCTCGACGAGGGCGCTGAGGGAGACCGGCGGAGCCTGACTCTGGGCGAGAGCGATAGGTGACGGGGGGACCGCGATGGTCGCGAAGAGGAGAAAAATCAGCGAGATGCGGATCAACCGCATGGCGGCACTATATCACGAGAAGAGCGCGGGGCCCGGGAAGTTCCCGGGCCCCGCAGGGCACTGCACAGAACCGCTGCCGCCTAGAACCGCTGCCGCCTAGAAGGTGTACCGCACGCGGGCAGCGACCGTCTTGACGTCCTCGACGTCGTTGTTGGGACGCGTGGTGCCAGCAGGCCGGTTAGCGGTCGAGGTCGCGGACTTCAGCGCATCGCCCGCGAACATGTACCCGCCCACCAGGTCGAAGGCCACGCCGGGGGCGAACCGCCACGTCAGCCCGAGGTCGATCTCGGTGCCGAGATAGTTATCGTCACCGTTGCCGTCGGCGGGGGTGATGCCGGATGCGGCCGTGATGGCACCGTCGGTATCGACGTCCTCGGCCGTCCAGTTGAAGGTGAGCGCTCCACGAACCGAGAAGGTCGGAGTCAGGGCATAGGTCGCCCGGACACCGAGCCGCATCAGCCCGTACCGGTCGTAGCCGATGGCGACGCCGGGGTTGAGGCCGGCGGCGCCGCTGTTGAGGATGTTGAAGTAGTCGATGCCCAGGGCCCAGATCTCGGCCCAGCCGGCGTAGAACGACGTGTCGGTGCTGATCGGCTCGAAGTAGTTGATGTCGTCGCTGGTCAGGTTATCGCCGGCGTCGTTGCCGGTCGTGTAGATGAAGGCGCCCTCGACGAGCAGCGGGCCGGCCTGCCAGCCACCCCGGAGGTCGAGGAGCCAGGCGCTGCGATCCACCTCGGTGGCGCCGAGCTGGCGCTCGCCCAGCTGGTACAGGATCGTCGGATCGAACGAGAACGGCCCGGACCTCCACCGGGCATCGACGCCGAGGGTGTGCCGGGTCTCGGTGTCGCCGGCCGTGAACGACCCGGCCGAGATGCCACCCCGGCCCTGCCGGGAGGAGCCGCTGGTCGTCCCCTCGAAACGCGCGTAGGAGTAAATGGGCCGGATGTCGAGACCCTTGAAGGGGCTGATCTCGACGCTGCCGACGAAGGCCCAGTCCTCGCCGAGGGTGAAGCCGTCGTTCGGCCCGGTGTGCTCCTCCTCGATCTGCGCGTACGTCAGGTTCACCCGGATACCCGGGGTCACCCCCCAGGTGAAGTGGGCGCCCCCGAAGTCACCGGTCGCGAACACGGCCGGCTTGTACATGACCGCCCACGGCTGGGCGCCCAGGCGCAGCCGGGCCCCGGCGAGCCCTGGGACGTCGAACTCCAGGTACCCCCACTTCAGCTCGATGATGCCGGCCTGGTCGACGTTGAGGTCGGCGAAGCCGCCCGCAAGCGTGCCCGAGCGGGGCTGGTTCGTCTGGCCCCACGTGAAGTCGATCTCGAGGCCCAGCACGAACTTCGTGGTCCCGAGCTCGGCCGTGATGTCCGGGCGGAGACGCGTGCGCGCGTACCACTCGTCATCATCGTCCTTGGTCAGGTTCAGGTCGTCGATGCTCATGTTGTCGGACCACGACGTGACCATGTCCACCAGCCCGTTGATCGTCACCTTCGGGGCCGGCGCCTGGGCGGAGGCATCCGCCGCGACGAGGGCCAGGGTGGCGATCAGGGCGGTGAGGACTGCGAGGAACTTCCGCATACACCGCCTCCTCATGTGGTAGGTGCACTGCGCAAGCTGCTCTCACGCACACGTGAAACCGGGCCCA
>JBBIIW010000232.1:0-5249 GCA_037446305.1 Candidatus Rokuibacteriota bacterium | reverse complement strand
CTAAAGATGCGTCAGCCGCTCGCGCTCGGGAGGCGCCTCGCGGCGCAGCCGGCGCTCCAGCAGCTCGCGGGCGATGCCGCGGCCGCCCAGGCCGAAGGCCAGCGCCAGCGCCAGCACGAGCCCGCCGAAGGTGATGCCGAAGGCGACCAGCACCATTTCCTTGCCGATCCCCAGCTGCGTGAGCGCGGTGGCCCCGGCGAAGAGCAGGACGGCCCAGTGGGCGGCGCGGGCCAGCAGCCGGGCCTCCGGCAGGCCGGCGTTGACGGCGGCGATGAGCAGCCCCTGGCTCAGGAAGTTGGCGACCAGCCAGCCCACGATGAGGATCAGGATGGCGGCGAAGAGCGTGGGGACGAACCCCAGGATCACCCCGGTGGCGCTGCCCCCGGCCGGCGTGCCGACCGCGTCGATGGCCAGGCCCGCGAAGACGATGAAGATGACCCAGAAGCAGATGAGGCCCAGCAGCTCGGAGCCCGGGCGCAGCACGCCGCCGCGCCGCAGCGCGCCGGCCAGCCCCCAGCGCTCCATGCCCCGGTCGAGGCCGATGGCGCGGGCCGTGCGGCTGACGACCAGGCGGGCCAGCCCGCCCAGCACGGTGCCGATCGCGATGAGCGCGATCATGGCCAGGATCGCCGGCAGGATGGAGGCCAGACGGTCGCCCTGCTCGCTCAGCGCCTGCCAGACCCGCCGGCTCCAGCCCCCGTCCATGGACGCCTCCCCCCAGACCATACACCCGGTACAATACCGGTCAATGCGCAATCATTGCTGGCTGCTGGGGCTGCCCGTGCTCCTGACGCTGGGCGCCTGCGCGCCCGCCCAGGAGCGCGAGTGGATGAAGATCGACCGGCCGTACACCACCGCCGAGTTCCGCAAGGACCACGAGGAGTGCAGCCGCGGCGGCAAGCTCGACGAGGCCTGCATGAAGCGCCGGGGCTGGGTCAGCGTCAAGCCGGGCTCGCGCCCGGACAAGACGCCGCCGCCGCAGCCGTATCCGGGGTCGGGCCGGCCCGTTCCCTATTAGCGGTGCGCTCCGCGCCCTCCGCCGTGCTGTTCGACTTCGGCGGCGTCCTCTGGAACATGCGGCTGGACGTCGCCCGCCGGCTCGAGGAGGAGCACGGCCTGCCGGCGGGCATCCTCTTCGACACGCTCTACCGCACCGAGACGTGGCGCGCCCTCGAGCGGGGCCGCGGCGACCGGGAGGCCTGGCTGGCCGGCGCCCACCGGGCACTCGAGGAGCGGGCCGGCCGCGCGCTGCCGCCATTGCACCAGCGCTGGCGCCAGCAGCAGGCTCCGATCGCCGAGAACGTGGCCCTGCTGCGCCGGCTGCGACCGCCGTACCGGCTCGGTCTCCTGAGCAACAACGACCTCACCCTGCGCCGGCGCCTGGCCGACGGGCTGGGCCTGGCCGGCGGCTTCGACGACATCGTCTGCTCGGCGGAGGTCGCCTGCGTCAAGCCGGAGCCCGCGATCTACCAGCTGGCCTGCCGGCGGCTGGGCGTGGCGCCGGAGGCGTGCGTGTTCGTCGACGACCACGAGCCGAACGTCCGGGCGGCCGAGGCGGTGGGCATGCGGGGGATTCTCTACCGCGTCGACCGGGGGGACGATCTCCGGGCCCAGCTGGCCGCCCGCGGCGTGATGCCCCGGGAAGCGTGACCGATGCGGTGGGGGATCTTCACCAGCCTGACCGGCACCACGTGGGACACCGTGCAGACGCTGTGGCGCCACGCGGAGGCGAGCGGGTGGGACACCGTCTGCGTCACCGACCACTTCATGCCCAACACGCCCGACCGGATCGGCGACGTGCTGGAGTGCTGGACCACGCTGGCGGCGCTGGCCCCGATGGTGCCACGCCTGCGCGTGGGCAGCATCGTGCTCGGCAACACCTACCGCCACCCGGCGGTGGTGGCCAAGATGGCCGCCACGCTCGACATCGTCACCGGCGGTCGGCTGCTGCTGGGCCTGGGGGCCGGCTGGCAGGAGAACGAGCACGTGGCCTACGGCATCCCCTTCCCGCCGGTGCGGGAGCGCCTGGACCGGCTCGAGGAGGCCTGCCAGGTCATCAAGCTCCTCTGGACCCAGTCCCGCACGACCTTCGCCGGCCGCTACTACCGGCTGAGCGACGCGCCTCTCATGCCCAAGCCGGTGCAGCAGCCGCACCCCGAGCTGATGATCGGCGGCGGGGGCGAGAAGGTCACGCTCCGCATCGTGGCCCGCCATGCGGACCACTGGAACGTCTGGGGAGGGCCGGAGACGCTGCGCCGCAAGGGCCGGGTGCTCGAGGAGCACTGCGCGGCGGTGGGCCGCGACCCGGGCCAGATCCGTCGCTCGGCCAACATGCCGCTCCTGATCACGGACGACCGGGACGCGATCGCGACGCTGGCCCGCCACGTGACCCGCCGCATGGGCTGGCCGGAGGCGCTCGTGCAGGATCTCCTGCTGGCCGGCCCGCCGGGCGCCGTGCAGGACAAGCTCGGCCGGCTGCGGGAGGCGGGGGCGAGCATGCTGTTCGTGCCCACGTTCTTCCTGCCCCCCGACCCCCGGCCGCTCCTGGACCGCTTCATGCGCGAGGTGGCGCCGGCGTTCCGGTGAGCCCTCCGGCCGCGGCCGGGGTGGGCCGGGGAGGCGTCAGGGCTTGCCGTCGAGCGCCCGCAGCAGCTGATCCCGGTGGTTGTCGTCGTGCCAGGCCATCAGCGTCACCGTGTCCTCGACCGTCATGCGCCCGCGCGTGGCGTGCCGCCCGGCCCGCCGCCACTGGTCTGGCGTGAGCGTCCGCAGTGCGGCCAGGCTCTCCTCGCGCCGGCGGCGGAAGGCGGCCAGGGCCTCGGCCGCGTCGTTGCGCAGGTACTGTCGCTCCTCGGCCCAGCGGTCGGGATCGACCGCCTGCAGCTGGGGCTCGTCCATGCCCAGCATCTGGGCCACGCGGATCTGGAACACCTCCTCGGTGTCGCGCAGGTGGCAGATGATCTCCTTGGGGGCCCAGTTCTTGAGGTCCGGGCGGCGGGCCAGAACGGCCTCGCTCCGGCCGCGGATGGCGGCGGCCAGCTCGTCGGCCGTGCGTTCCAGGCGCGCCAGGCGGTCGGGGAGCGGCTGCTTGGCGTACTCGTCCATGGTCGGCATGGCGGAGGTCCTTTCCGGGTTGGGCGTGGCGTCGGGCACGAGCTGGTGGAACAGGCTGGACTCGCGCTTGTAGAACCCCTCGGTGTGCAGCGAGTCGGGCAGGCGGAGGCGCGTGTAGTCCAGATGGTGGCCCAGCTCGTGGAGCAGCGTGCGCAGGTAGGTGCGGAAGGCCACCACCCGGCGCTGCTTGGCCGTCCGCATCCACAGCTGGATCCGCGGCCGGCGGCCGGGCTCGGTGGTGTAGAGCCCGTGCAGCTCGCCCCAGCGGGCGTGCGGCCGGGCGGCCAGCACCTCGACCCGGACCGGCGGCACCCCGAGCGCCCGGCACAAGCCCAGGATCAGCCGCTCGGTGGCCGCCTGGGTCCGCGCGCGGCTCTCGGTGGCCAGGGCCGCCGCCAGGTCCTCCACCAGCGGGTGCAGGTCCGCGGGCCGCGGCAGGCGCACCTCGGTCACGGCGTCGCTCCTGCGGTAGACGGCCTGCTGGGCGCGGCTCAGGCGCTTGTAGTACTCGAACGGCATCAGCCGCCCACGATGCCCCGGGCCCGGAGGTCGGCCCGGGCCGCGTCGCCGTAGCCCAGCTCGGCCAGCACCTCGTCGGTGTGCTGCCCGAGCGCCGGCGGCGGGCCCGGATCGGCGGGCGGCGTGCCGGCGAACCGGAGCGGCTGGCCCATCAGGCGCAGCCGTCCCACGTCCGGGTGCTCGTACTCGCGCGTCAGGCCGTGGTGGAGCACGGCCGGGTCCTGCATGAAGTCCAGCAGCGTCTGCACCGGCGCGGCCGGGATGTCGTGCTCGGCCAGCAGCGCCAGCCAGTGGGCACGGGGCTCGGCGCGGAAGCGCGCTTCCAGGACCGGCAGCAGGGCGTCCCGGTTGTCCAGGCGCAGCATCCAGGAGGCGAAGCGCGGGTCGTCGGCCAGCTCGGGCAGGCCCAGTGCCTTGCACAGCTTCACCCAGAACGTCTGGTTGCCGCAGGCCAGGAAGAACCACTGCCCGTCGCCGGCCTGGTACAGCCGGTACGTGGGGTTGTCGCGGAAGACGTGCTGCTTGCCCGCGTAGTCCACGAAGTTCCCGGACTGCACGGCCAGGGCCGCGTGCAGCAGCGAGGTCTCCACCCGCTGGCCCCGGCCGGTGCGCTCGCGGGCGAAGAGCGCGGCCAGCACCGCCTGGGCGGCCAGGGCGGCGGCGTAGTAGTCGTTGATCGCGATGCGGATGTACTGGGGCGGCCCGCCGAAGCCCTGCAGGGCCATGGCGCCGCTCAGCGCCTGCAGCAGCGGGTCGAAGCCGGGCCGGTCGGCGTAGGGGCCGGTGGAGCCGAAGGCGGTCACGGAGCAGTAGACCAGGCGGGGATTGCGCGCGCTCAGCGCCGCCCAGCCGACCCCGAGCCGGTCGGCCACGCCGGGCCGCATGTTCTCCATCAGGACGTCGGCGCGGGCGGCCAGCTGCTCCACGATGCGCCGGCCCTCGGGCGCCTTGAGGTCCAGGGCGATCGAGCGCTTGCCGCGGTTCCAGCCGAAGAAGCCCGGCAGCTCCCGGAAGGGGTCGCCGGTGAGGGGCTCGACCTTGATCACGCCGGCGCCGAGGTCGGCCAGCATCATGGCCGCGTAGGACCCGGCGATGTAGCCGGTCAGGTCGACGACGGCGACGCCGTCGAGGGGGCCGGAGGCCATCTCAGGCGGCGACGCGCCGGACGATCATCTCCCGGTGCCAGTCGGCGTCGCCGTACATCGGCTCCAGCGCCTTGGCGCGCTTGACGTAGAGGTGCAGGTCGTACTCCCAGGTGAAGCCGATGCCGCCGTGGACCTGGATGGCGTCGCCGCAGACCTTGCGGGCCGCCTCGCTCACGTAGGCCTTGGCCACCGAGGCCGCCACCTCGGCGTCCTCGGCTCCGGCCGTCAGCGCCCAGGCCGCGTAGTACGTGGCGGCGTGCGCGTTCTCGACCTCGAGCAGCATCTCGGCGCACCGGTGGCGGATGGCCTGGAAGGACCCGATGGGCTGGCCGAACTGCTCGCGCACCCTGGCGTAGGCGACGGACATGTCCAGGCAGCGGCGCGCGGCGCCCAGCATCTCGGCGGCGGCCATCACCGCGCCGCGACGGAGCACGTCGGCCAGCAGCGCGGCCCCCGCGCCCGGCCGGCCCA
>JBBIIW010000231.1:0-5275 GCA_037446305.1 Candidatus Rokuibacteriota bacterium | reverse complement strand
CGTCGGCCTCGTCCGCCAGGCGCGGCCGCGAGGCCACCGCCCCCAGCGCGATGCGGGCCTCCCGCACCACGTCGCCCTCCAGCCGGGCCGCCACCGCCACGCCCAGGACCGGGAAGTCGAACGAGCCCCGGCGGCGGAGCTTCAGGTAGCGCGACTGCCAGCCGCCGGCCGGCGGCAGGAGGATGTCGGTCAGGATCTCGTCGGGCTGCCGGCTCAGGTACTCGATGCCGTCGTCCCGGTAGAGCTCGGTGATGGGGATCGTGCGCTCCCCGCGGGCGCTCACCAGCCGCACCCGGGCGTCCAGCGTCAGCAGCACGGGCGCGGTGTCCGAGGAGGAGACGGCCCAGCAGCGCGGGCTGCCGGGAGCCACCAGGCAGAGGTCGCCGTCCTTCTTCATGCAGAAGCCGATGGCCCGGCGCCACTCGTAGGACTGGTTGTAGTAGTTGCAGCGGGTGTCCACGCAGACGTTGCCGCCGATGGTGCCGGCGTTGCGCAGCTGGGGCGAGGACACGAGGCCGGCGGCCGTCGCCAGCGCCTGGTAGCGGCGCCCGATCTCGGGGTGGTGGGCCACGGTGGTCAGGGTCGTCGTGGCGCCCAGCCGCAGGCCGCCGCCGGCGCGCGCCTCGACCCCGCGCAGGTCGCGCACGCCGGCCAGGCCCACCAGCACCGCCGGCTCGAACTGCCGGCGCTTCATGTTCGGGTAGAGGTCGGTGCCGCCGGCGACCAGCATCGCGTCGCGGCCATGCTCGGCCAGCAGGCGGGCGGCGTCCGGGACCGTCCGGGGCGCCAGGTACGTGAACGGCGGCAGCCGCATCATGGCCGGGCGCCTCCGTCCGGGCCGTCGGCGAAGGGACGGACGGCGACGTTCTCGGCCGGCAGCCCGAAGGCGGACTCCACCACGATGGGGTCGCGGAAGCGGAAGACGGGGATGCGCTCGGGGCCCACACGGGCCGGCTTGCCCTGCCGCCGCGCCTCCAGCCCCTTGAGGATCTTCTCGGGCGTGATCGGCACCTCGTCCACGCGGACCCCGACGGCGTCGTACACCGCGTTGGCGATGGCCGGCAGCACCGGCAGCAGCGGCCCCTGGCCCGCCTCCTTGGCGCCGAACGGCCCCTCCGGATCGTCCGTCTCCACCAGGATGGTGTGGATCTCCGGCGTCTCCAGCGCGGTCGGGCTCTTGTACTCCAGCATGGAGGGCGTCTTGTGCAGGCCCTTGCGGAACACCTGGGCCTCCATGAGCGCCTCGCCCAGACCCATGTAGACGGAGCCCTCGACCTGCCCCTCTACCAGCAGCGGGTTCAGGGCCCGGCCCACGTCGTGGGCGATCCACACGTCGTGCACGGTGATCTCGCCGGTCTCCTCGTCCACGCTCAGCTCCACCACGCACGCGGTGTAGGAATAGCAGGGCGAGGGGCCCACGCCGCCGCCCTTGTACTTGCCGGCGCGCCTGGGCGGCGCGTAGGAGCCGGGGAACGCCAGCACGCCGTGCCTGGCCTCCGCCAGCTCCACGGCCTGGGCGAAGGTCAGCGCACGCTCCCAGTCGTCCGGCCGCCCCACGCGGCCGTCGCGGAAGGCCAGCGCCTCCGGCGGGCACTCGAGCTTGGCGGCCACCGCGCGGGCGACGACCGCCTTGAGCCGCTCGGCCGCCTGGATGGCCGCCATCCCGCACATGAGCGTGACCCGGGACGAGTAGGAGCCCAGGTCCACCGGGGTCAGGCTGGTGTCGGCCGGGTGCACGTGGATGTCGCGCGGCGACAGCCCCAGGACCTCGGCCGGCAGGTAGGCCAGGATCGAGTCCGACCCCTGCCCGATGTCGGTGGCCCCGCACTGGATCGTCACCGCGCCGCTGCGGTCGGCGCGCAGGACGACGCCCGAGTGGGGCATGCTGTTCCAGTAGATCGCGGTGCCGGCGCCGGTGAGGTAGGCCGAGCAGGCGAACCCCACGCCCCGGCGCCGGGGCCCGGAGGAGCGCCGGCGGCCGCCGGGCCAGCCGGCCCACTTCTGCCGCCAGCCCGACGCCGCCACGACCTTGTCGATGCACTCGCCCAGCCCGATGGTGGTGATCGTCAGGTGGTTGGCCGTGCGCGTGAAGGGCTCGGCCACGATGCGCCGGCGCATCTCGACCGGGTCCAGCCCCAGCTGCTCGGCGGCCTTGTCGATCTGCACCTCGAGCGCGAAGCGCGGCTGCGGGGTGCCGTGGCCGCGCTTGGGCCCGCAGGGCGGCTTGTTGGTGAAGATGCGGGCGGCCTCGAACTTGTAGACCGGCATCTTGTAGGTGACCGGGTTGACGACGCCCGTGTAGAAGGTCGAGGCCACGCCGTAGGAGCCGTAGGCGCCGCCGTCCAGCCAGGTCCGGAGATGGCAGCCTGTGATGTCGCCCTGCCGCGTGAACCCGGTCTTGATCCACATCAGCACCGGGTGCCGCCCGCGGTGGACGTAGAACACCTCCTCGCGGGTGAGGGCGATCTTCACCGGCCGGCCCGTGAGCTGGGAGAGCCGGCAGGCGGCGATCTCGTGGGCGAAGGGGTCGAGCTTGCCGCCGAAGCCGCCGCCCACCGGGGCCGCGATCACGCGGATGTGCGCGGCCGGCACCCCGAGGATCACGGCCAGCAGGCGGTGCACGTAGTGGGGCGTCTGCGTCGAGGACCAGAGCGTCAGCTTGCCGTCCGGCCCCCACTGGGCCACCGCGGCGTGCTGCTCCAGGGGCAGGTGCGTGTTGCCCTCGTAGTAGAAGACGTCCTCCCGCACCAGGTCGGCCCGGGCGAAGGCGGCCTCCAGGTCCCCGAACTGCAGCGAGACGTTCTTGTGCACGTTGGGACCGTCGCCGTACTCGTGGATGCGCACCTCGGGGTGCGCCAGCGACTCCTCGATGGACATCAGGGCGGGCAGGGGCTCGTAGTCCACCTCGATGAGCCGGCAGGCCCGCTCGGCCGTCTCCTCGTCCACGGCCGCCACCGCCGCCACCGCGTCGCCGACCATCCGCACCTTCTCGGTGCAGAGCGCTTCCTCGTCCTGGGAGACGGGGAGGATCCCGAACTTCACGCGGGGCAGGTCGGCGCCGGTGATGACGGCGTAGACCCCGGGCAGGGCCCGGGCCCGCGTGACGTCGATGCGCCTGATGAGCGCGTGCGGGTGGGGGGAGCGGAGCAGCTTGCCGTACGCCATGCGGGGCAGGACCAGGTCGTCGGCATACCGCGTCTCGCCGGTCACCTTGGCCCAGGCGTCGATCTTGGGCAGGGGCTGGCCGATGACGCTGAAGCGCTGCTTCTCGACGCTCATGGCGCCGCTCCGCGGCCGCCGGCGGCGGCCATCCGCAGGGCCGCCAGCTCGACGGCGTCGAGGATCTTGGTGTAGCCGGTGCAGCGGCAGAGATTGCCGGCCAGGGCCTCCCGGATCTCCTGGCGGGTGGGCGGCGCGCCGCGCTCCAGCAGGGCCTGCGCGGTCAGGAGGATGCCCGGCGTGCAGTACCCGCACTGGGCGGCGCCCAGCTCGGCGAACGCCTGCTGCAGGGGATGCAGCTGCCCGCCCCGGGCCATGCCCTCGACGGTCGTGATGGCGCGGCCCTCCAGCTCCACGGGCAGCGCCAGGCAGGACAGGATCGGCACGCCGTCCACCAGGACGGTGCAGGTGCCACACTCGCCGAGCTCGCAGCCGTGCTTGGTGCCGGTCAGGCCGAGGTCCTCGCGCAGCACCTCGAGCAGGGTCTTGTGGGCGGCGACCAGGACCTCCCGCTGCTCGCCGTTGACCGTGAGCGACACCCGGACTCTCATGGAGACTCCACGCCCCGGAGGGGCCGCCGGATTCATCGCCACTTAATGCCGCTTCAAAAATACTGAACCGCCCCCGGCCCGTCAAGACGGCCGGCGCGGGGGCGAAGTCGAGGGCATCGTTCTTGCCCTCCTGTGCCTCCGGCATGGAGCCCGCGGCGACCCGTCCCGCCCGCCCGAGCGCCGCCTCCGCCATCGTGGTGGGCGCCGGCATCGTGGCGGCGCTGTACCTGGGGCGGACCGTGCTGATCCCGGTGGCCCTGGCCCTCCTGCTGACGCTGCTCATGACGCCGCTCGTGAGGCTCCTGCAGCGCCTCCGCCTGCCGCTGGTGGCCGCGGCCCTGCTGGTCGGCGTGCTCGCCTACGGGACCCTCGGCACGGCCGCCTGGGCGATCGGCAGCCAGGCGCTGGCCCTGGTCGGCGAGCTGCCCCGCTACCGCGAGAACATCCGGGCCAAGATCGCCGACGTCCGCCGCCTGGGCCGGGACGGCGCGCTCGGGGAGCTCAAGGAGACCGTCGAGCAGGCCACCGAGGCCATCGAGGAGACGCGGCCGGCCGACGACCCGAACGCGCCGGTGCCGGTGGAGGTCCGGCAGGATCCGGCGGCGCAGCTCCGGGCGCTGTCCAGCTCCCTCGGCGGGTGGCTGAGCCCGGTGAGCACCGCACCGCCCTGGTGGCCATCCTCCTGCCGTTCATGCTCATCGAGCGCCGGTCCCTGGTGGACCGGGTGATCCGGCTGGTCGGCCGCGGCCGGCTGGCCGTGACGACCCGGGCCCTGGACGAGGCGGGCGAGAAGATCACCCGGTACCTGGTCGTGCAGACCCTCATCAACGCCACCTTCGGCGTCCTGGTGGCCGCGGGGCTCCTGCTGATCGGGCTGCCCTACGCACTGCTGTTCGGGTTCCTGGCGGCGGTGCTCCGCTTCATCCCCTACGTCGGGCCGTGGATCGGCGCCCTGCTGCCCGTCGTGCTGAGCCTGGCCGTCTTCCCGGGCTGGACGCGGCCGCTGCTGGTGCTGGCGCTGGTCGCCGCGCTGGAGCTGCTGACCAACCTGGTGCTGGAGACGGTCCTCTACGCCGGCAGCGTGGGCCTCTCGCAGCTGGCGCTGCTGGTCGCGATCGCCTTCTGGACCGCGCTCTGGGGCCCCGTCGGGCTCGTGCTGGCCACCCCCCTCACCGTCTGCCTGGTCGTCCTGGGCAAGTACGTCCCCGAGCTCCACGTCTTCGCCGTGCTGATGGGCGACACGCCGGTCGTCTCGCCGGACCTGGCCTGCTACCAGCGCCTCATCGCCGACGACACGGACGAGGCGCTGGAGGTCGTGGAGCAGGCGGCGCGCCGGTCGCCGGAGGAGGCCTACGACGCGGTGCTGGTGCGCGTGCTCCAGCACGGGCGCCGCGACCGGGCGGCCGGGGTGATCAGCGCCGCGGAGGAGCAGGACGTGATCCGGCGGCTGCGCGACGTGCTGGAACGGTGGGACGACGCGGAGCCCGCGCCGCCGGCCTCGCCGG
>JBBIIW010000230.1:0-5291 GCA_037446305.1 Candidatus Rokuibacteriota bacterium | reverse complement strand
CCGGCCGCCCGGGGGCGCGGCGGGGCGCTCCTCGACCAGGGTCACCCACTGCCCGGCCCGGCGGCAGTCCGGGCAGGTCCCGGGCTTCGGGCTGGCGAAGCCGCACTGCTGGCAGCGATGGACCGGCGCCCGCTCGCGCCCCACCTACTCGCCCTTGCCGGCCGCGGCGCCGTCCTCGCCGAGGCGGCGAAGCAGGAACCGGAGCACGCGGCTGCGCTGAGCGCCATCCAGGATCGTGACCAGGCGCTCGTAGACCGTGGGATCCGCGATCAGGGCGCCGAGGGTGCCCTCGCCCTCGTTGATCCGCTCGGTGATCTCCTTCAGGTTGGCGATGGCCACGCGCAGATCCTGCACGGCCAGGCGCAGCCCGCCGTCGGCCTCGTCCTTGACGAGGCTGCCGAGCGTGCCCCGGCCGCCGGCGACGCGCTCCGAGATCTCCCGGAGGTTGCCGGCGGCCACGCGGAGATCGTCCAGCACGGTCCGGTACTTCGGGTCCAGCAGCAGGGCGGGCAGCAGTCCCTCGTCCCCGGGCGGGCCCTCCATCGCGCCGCCCAGGCGCTCCATGGCGGCCAGGAACTTCCGGGCCGCCTCTCCGGACTGCGGCGAGCTGAGCACGCCGAGCGCGCCCTCGCCCCGCTCGACCCGGTCGAGGACCTTCTGGGTGCTCTCGATCACGGCGGTCAGCCGGCGCAGGGCCACCGGCTCCTCGTACAGGAGGGCATGGGCCCATCCCCGGCCCTGCTCGATCCGGTCCACGATCCGCTCCAGGCGCTCGGTGGCCCGGCGCGCCGAGGCGGTGGCGGCGCCGGCGTCCTCCACGATCCCGGACTCGGTGAGGCTGGCCGCCAGCCGGCCCAGGTTCTCGGTGAGCGCGGCGACGTTCTTCACGCTCTGCGCGCCCTGGTCGAAGACCTGCGCGATGTCCACCGGGTCCCGGGCGGCGATGGTGCCGCCGGCGTCGATGGCGGGCGCCCGGGCGCTGCCCACCGTGACCTCCACGACCTTGTCCCCCAGCAGCCCCTGCGTCTCGATCCGGGCCACCGAGTCGGCGCGGATGCGGTCGTGGTACCGCCGGGCGATGGTGAGGTCCACGCGGACCTTGCCGCCGGGCTGGCCGGGCAGGTGCACCCCCGTCACCCGCCCGATCTGCACCCCGGCCAGCCGCACGGTGGCGCCCTCGGTCAGGCCACCGACCTCGGTGAACTCGGCGTGAATCGTGTACCGCGGCTCGAACAGCCGGGCCCGCGCGCCCAGGGCATAGATCATCCCCAGGAAGGCGACCACCGCGGCCAGGACGAAGATCCCGACCCGCAGCTTCATCCCTCGCTCGCGCCACTCGTCGTTCACGTCTCACCTCGCCTCGCCGGCCAGGAAGGCCCGCACCGCCGGCTGCTCGCTCTCCAGCACCTCGTCCCGGGCGCCGAGGGCGGCGAACCGTCCCCCGATCAGCACGGCCACCCGGTCGGCCACCGTCCGGGTCAGCTCCAGATCGTGGGTGACCACGATCGAAGTGTCGCACAGGCCGGCCTGCACCTCGCGGATCAGCTCGCCCACCAGCCGCGCGTTGGTCGGGTCCAGCCCCGCCGTGGGCTCGTCGAACAGCATGATCTCGGGCTCCAGCATCAGGGCCCGGGCGATGCCGACCCGCTTCCGCATCCCGCCCGACAGCTCGGCCGGGAGCAGCGGGAGCACGTCCGGTTCGAGCCCCACCCGGCTCAGGGCCTCGGTCACCCGGCGCCGCACCTCCCGCTCCGGCAGCCGCTCGTGCTCCCGGAGAGGGTACGCCACGTTCTCCAGCACCGTCAGGGAGTCGAAGAGGGCCGCGCCCTGGAAGACGAACCCCATCCGGCGACGGATGCCGAGGAGCTCCTCCTCGCGGAGGTGGTCGATGCGGCGGCCGAACACGCGGATCTGGCCGGCGTCGGGGCGGATCAGACCCGCGATCAGGCGCAGCAGCACGGTCTTGCCCGAGCCGCTGCCGCCCATGACGACGAGCGTCTCCCCCTTGCGGGCCGTGAAGGACACGCCCCGGAGCACCTCGTTGCCGTCGAAGCGCTTGGCGACCTCGACGACCTCGACCAGCGCCGTCACGGCCACCACAGGATCAGGAACAGCTTGGTCAGGAAGAAATCCGAGACGATCACGCCCATCGTGACGTGGACCACCGTCGCGGTCGTGGCCCGGCCCAGCCCCTCGGTGCCCCCCTCCGTGGAGAGCCCGTTGTAGCAGCCGATCAGGGTCACCAGGCCGCCGAAGACGAGGCTCTTGCCCACGCCCATCAGGAAGTCGCGGGGCAGCACCCAGTAGGTGGTCACGTTCCAGTACGCGTACATGTCGGCTCCGCGCTCGAGATGCATGATGACCATCCCGCCCAGCACGCCGACCGAGTCCGCCAGCACGGTGAGGAGCGGGAAGACGATCAGCGCGGCCAGCAGGCGGGGCACGATGAGCCGCTTGACGTAGTTGACGCCGAGCGTCCGGAGCGCGTCGATCTGCTCGGTCACCTTCATCGAGCCCAGCTCGGCCGTGATGCCGGAGGCCACCTTGCCGCCGACCAGGATGGCCGTGAGGACCGGCCCCAGCTCGCGCAGGATGGCCAGCGCCGTCACCGGTCCCACGTACGTCTCGGCCCCGAAGCGCGCCATGTTGACCGCGCTCTGCAGCGCGAAGACCATCCCGGTGAACACCGCGGCGATCAGCGCCACCCCGAGCGAGCGCACGCCCATCACCTCGACCTCGCGGACGACGTGCCGGAGGTAGGCGGGCGGCAGCGCCAGGTTGCGCAGGACCCGGCCGCCCAGCAGCGCCAGGCCGCCGTACCACATGACCGTGCGCCGCACGTAGGCGCCCATCACTCGCCGCGCCGGAAGCTGCCCACGAGCCGGGCGAAGTCCGGGCGGGTGGCCTCGAAGGCCTCGGGCCTCGCCGCATGGATCAGGTCGTACACGCAGCGGTCGTCCACCAGGATGAGGGCCTCGATGCGCCGCGGGGTCCGGCCGCCGGGCAGGCGGGCCTCCAGCTCGGTGCGCAGGCCGCGGGCGCCGGCGACGGAGACCTCGTCGGCGGCCAGCACCCGCCGGTCCCGCAGCCCCAGCAGCAGGCGAGCCCGCAGCACGGGGAGGGGACGCCGCGCGGTCGCATCGCAGGTGGCGTTGACGACGATGCCGGCCCCGCCGGCCGCGTGCGCGAGCTCCAGGTCGGCCCGGCTGGTGTCCACGACGCGCCAGGCGGGGCCGGGGATCGTCACCCGGTAGCCCTTCTCGGAGCGGAAGACGCCGTGCTGGACCCTCCGGCCCGCGCAGCCAGCCACGAGGCTGACCACCGCCAGGGTGACGGCCATCCACCCGGCCGGGCCCACGGCGTCAGGCGCCCGGCGTCGTGCGGGCCCGGTGCCGGCGCGCCAGCTCCTCCAGGACGTCACGGACCGCGATCCCGCGGGCGCCGAGGAGCACGATGGTGTGGAACCAGAGGTCGGCGACCTCCTCGACCACGCGGCGGTCACCCTCGCCGCCCAGGGCGGCGGTGATCACCTCGCTCGCCTCCTCGCCGATCTTGCGGGCGATGGCCGGCTCGCCGCGCGCCAGCAGCGAGGCCACGTAGGAGGCGGCCCCGGGCGGCGCGCTCCGGCGGGCGTGCACGACGCGCTCCAGGCGCTCGAGCATGGTGGCCCCGGCGGCGCCGTCGCGGAGGGCCGTGAAGAAGCAGGTGCGCTGACCGGTGTGACAGGCCGCCCCCTCCTGGTGGACCCGGAGCAGGAGCGTGTCGGCGTCGCAGTCCACCCACAGCCCCTGCACGTGCTGGGTGTGACCCGAGGTCTCCCCCTTGCGCCAGAGCCGCTGGCGCGAGCGCGACCAGAAGTGGGCGAGCCCGGTCTCCAGGGTGGCCTCCAGCGCCGCCCGGTCCATCCAGGCCACCATCAGCACCTCGCCGGTGTCGGCCTCCTGCACCACCGCCGGGATCAGGCCGCGCTCGTCGAAGACGAGGCCGTCCGGCGTCATGGCTCGAGCCGGACCTCGACCCCGCGCGCGCCGAGGTATCGCTTGGCCTCGGCGATGGTGTGCAGGCCGAAGTGGAAGATCGAGGCGGCCAGGACCGCATCGGCCTGCCCCTCCACCAGCCCCTCCCAGAGGTGCTCGAGGCTGCCGGCGCCCCCGGACGCGATCACGGGCACCTGCACGGCCCGGGAGACGGCGGCCGTCAGCTCCAGGTCGTAGCCGTCCTTGGTGCCATCCCGGTCCATGCTGGTCAGCAGGATCTCCCCGGCGCCCAGGTGCGCGGCTTCCTGCGCCCACGCGACCGCGTCCCGCTCGGTGGGTCGCCGCCCGCCGTGCGTGTACACGCGCCACCGGGCCGGACCCGGCCCCGGCTCCCGCCGGGCGTCGATGGCGACCACGATGCACTGGCTGCCGAACCGCTCGGCGGCCTCGCGGATCACCACCGGCCGCTCCAGGGCGGCGGTGTTCAGCGACACCTTGTCGGCGCCGGCCCGCAGCAGCTGGCGCACGTCGTCCACGCCCCGCACGCCGCCGCCGACCGTGAGCGGCATGTAGATGCCCTCGGCGGTGCGCCGCACGACGTCCAGCATGATCCGGCGGTTCTCGTGCGAGGCCGTGATGTCCAGGAACACCAGCTCGTCGGCGCCCTGCGCATCGTAGGCCAGGGCGGCCTCCACCGGGTCGCCGGCGTCCCGGAGGTCGGCGAACCGGACGCCCTTGACGACCCGGCCCTCCTTGACGTCCAGGCACGGGATGACGCGCTTGGCTAGCATGATCCCCTGTTCCGACGCCTGCCGCCAGGCAGGGCGCGGGCCGAGCCCGTCCCCGCGCTCATCAGCCGGCGCGCCGTACCGAGATCGATGGCGCCGGTGTACAGCGCGGTGCCGATGATGGCGCCCGCCACGCCGGGGATCTCGGCCAGCCGCCGCAGGTCGTCCAGGCTGCCGACTCCGCCGGAGGCGAGGACCGGCATCCCCGTCGCCGCCGCCACGGCGGCCGTGGCCGCGAGGTTGGGCCCCAGGCCGGTGCCGTCACGGCTGACGTCCGTGTAGAGCAGCGCCGCCGCCCCGGCCCGGCGGGCCTGCACCCCCAGCGCGCTCGCCGACAGGCCGGCGACCTCCGTCCAGCCCTTCACCGCCACCCGCTCGCCGCGCGCGTCCACGGCCACGATCACCCGGCCGGGATGGCGGCGGCAGACGGCCTCGAGGAACGCCGGGTCGAGGGCGGCCCGGGTCCCGACCACCACCCAGCGCGCCCCCGCGTCGAGGACGGCCGCCACCGCCCCGGGGTCGCGCA
>JBBIIW010000229.1:0-5304 GCA_037446305.1 Candidatus Rokuibacteriota bacterium | reverse complement strand
GGGGCGCCGGGCTGCCCGCCACGAAGGCGGCCATCGCGTCGCCGGCCAGCCCCCCGAACACCGTGGACTCGGCCACCCCGTTGCCGCCCAGGCGGTTGGCGCCGTGGACGCCGCCCGTGTCCTCGCCGGCGGCAAACAGGCCCTCCACCGCCGTCCGGCAGGCGGTGTCCACGACCACCCCGCCCATCATGAAGTGCGCGGTGGGCCCGACCTCCACGGGCTCCCGGGCCAGGTCCCGGCCGAAGTCGCGGCAGCGCCGGACCATTCCCCGGAAGCTGCGCTCCACCACCTCGGCGCCGAGGTGCGAGACGTCGATCCAGACCCCGCCGTTCGGCGTGCCCCGTCCCTCCTGGATCTCGAGGAACGAGGCGCGCGCCACCAGGTCGCGCGTGGAGCGCTCCAGGCGGGCC
Organism: Candidatus Rokuibacteriota bacterium; assembly: GCA_037446305.1. GTDB lineage: Bacteria > Methylomirabilota > Methylomirabilia > Rokubacteriales > CSP1-6 > JBBIIW01. Next base: position 4,894 of record JBBIIW010000229.1, on the reverse strand, counting down.
GGGTCGTAGCGCGCCATGAAGCGCTCGCCCAGCCCGTTGCGGAGGTGGCCGCCCGCTCCCCGCAGCCCTTCCTCGAGCAGCGCGCCCGTCATCAGCGAGCCGGGGATGACGAGCCCGGTGGGGTGGAACTGGATCATCTCCATGTCCCGCAGCTCGAGCCCGGCCCGCGCCGCCAGCGCGATGCCGTCCGCCGACTTGTCGGCCGAGCAGGCCACCACCCGGTACATGGTGGGCCCGCCCCCCGTGGCCAGCAGCGTGGCCCGGGCGCGCAGGAGGAGGAAGCGCCCGCGGCGCTGGTCGAGCACCAGCGCCCCGGCGGCGCGCCCGGCGTCGTCGAGGGCCAGCTCCACCGCCCGGCACTCCTCGAAGGCGCGGATCTGCGGCCGGGCCGTCACCTGCTCGGTGAGCCGGTTCATGATCTCGATGCCCGTCAGGTCGCCCTTGTGCACCGTGCGGTCGTGGCTCTGCCCGGCGAACGGCTTCTGGTGGATCCGGCCGTCAGCCGTCCGGTCGAAGAAGCAGCCGTAGCGCGCCTCCAGCTCCAGCAGGCGCCGGGGCGCCTCGGTGACCAGCGTCCACACCAGCTCCTGGTCGTTGATCCAGGCCCCGCCCTTCAGGGTGTCGAGCAGGTGCGCCTCGAGGCTGTCGGGCGGGGTCAGCACGGCGTTGTAGCCGCCCTGCACCATGCGCGTGCATCCGGCCCGGCCCAGGAGCCCCTTGACCACCACGCCGACGGCGAGCCGGGGCGAGGCGTCGGCGGCGTGCAGGGCGGCGGTCAGGCCGGCCCCGCCCCCGCCCAGGATCAGGATGTCGAGGTCGAGGACGTCCAGGTCCGGCGCGCTCACGAGAACCGGATGTGGACGGTCTGCGCGTATGTCTGGCCGGAGGTGTCGGTGAAGGTCACCGTGAGCGGGCCGGGGTCCGTGGCCCGGACGCTGAAGGTGAAGGCGGGATTCTCGCTCACCCCCTGGGTGGTGTCGACGGTCAGGATCGTCCGGCCCCGATACTCGACGACCATCCGGTCGATGTAGTTGTACGGGCGCTCGATGATGCGGTCCTGCGCGTCGCGCTCGACGCGCTCCATGGGGTGGATGATGAGCACCCGCACCCGGACCAGGTCCCCCGGCGCGATGCGGGACGGCAGACGGACGCGCATCCGGCCGATCGCGCCCACGGCCTAGCCTCCGCACCCGCTGACGGTGACCTGCACGGCCCGCTTGACCGCGAGCAGGCTGCCGTCGCTCTGCTCCACGATGGCCCGCACGTCGCCCGTCTCCCCCAGCCGGATGTTGGCCGCCAGCGCGGCGTGCCCGGCCTCCGGCGTGAAGACGGCGCGGAGCACGACGGGGATCCGGTTGCGGTCGGCGATGACGTAGATGTGCTTGACGTGGCGGGCGGGGGTCATGGGCGCGTTCACCTCGACGGCCATCGGCACCACCGCGCCGTTCTCGGCGATGGCGGGCAGCTCGAGCGTGACGATGCCGGTACCGTCCTTCATCGGCCGGCCCCCGAAGAGCCGCGCCAGTGCCGCCTCGACGGTCTCGTGACGCCCGAGCCCGGCGGCGGAGGCCGTCCGGGGCGGGGTGAGGCCGCCGGCGGCCGCCGCCCCCAGGGCCCCCAGCGCCGCCAGCGCCTGGCGCCGGCTCATCGTCTGACGAGGCATCGTCCCCCTCCTCGGCGCCTCCCAGTGTGCCCCAGGTCGCCGGCCACCGCGACCCCCGGCCCGGCCTCAGCGCCGGAGGCTGAGCCGGCCGGTGGCCTCGTTCCAGGTCGCCAGGGCGGCCCACCCCGCCATGACGGCGATCACGAGTCCCACCGCCCCCGCCCAGCCCAGGGCGGAGGGCAGGAACACCGCCGCGCCGAGCGACTGCACGAGGCCCGTCCCGGTGAGGATCAGGCGCGTCAGGGACGCGCCGAGCGCGAAGGTCACCACCGCCGCCCAGAGCTTCACCTGCCCTTCCCCCATTCGCCAGAGCGTGCCGGCCCCGCAGCCGCCGGCGAGCACCATGCCGGTCCCGAAGAGCACGCCGCCGAGCAGCGCCCCGGCGCCGGCTGCGGGGAAGACCCAGTCGCCCTGGTCCTTGAGGTCGCCGAGCTTGAGCAGCGCGAAGCCGAGCATGCTGACCACCACGGCCAGCGCCGCCGCCCGCGTGTGGACGCCGTCGCCGGTCAGGAAGGGCTCCCGGAAGGCGCGCACCAGGCAGAAGCGCGAGCGCTGGAAGACGACGCCGAACGCCGCGCCGAAGACCAGGAAGAGCCCCCGGCTCCCGTACCCGGCGCCGGCGTAGGCGAAGGGCAGGGCCAGCAGGACCGCCAGCAGGAGCGCGCCCACGAGCGGCTGCCGGCTCCGGCCGTCGGGCCGCGCGGCGCCCAGCACGCGGCCCCGGCCCGCCGACCACCCCGGATGGCGGGCCGTCTCCCACACCAGGTAGCGCAGCCCGAGCCAGGCTCCCGCCAGGAGCCCCGGCATCATCACCAGGCCGGCGAGCGAGAGCGCGCTGACCGCGCTGAAGAAGCCCCCGATGTTGCAGCCGAGGGCGAGCATGGCCCCGGTGCCCAGCAGCGCGCCGCCGACGGCGCCCTTGATCAGCTCCCCCGGCGGCGGCACGCGGAGGGCGAACTCCCGCGACAGCAGTGCCGCGATCAGGCCGCCGGCCAGCACCCCCAGGTTCAGCATGGAGCCCGAGGAGTGCCAGGGCGGGAGCAGGTCCGGGCGCTCCAGCGCCCCCAGGCCGGTCAGCACCCAGTCGCCCCAGTTCCGCACCCCGTCCGAGGCCGTGAACGGGCGGTCGAAGATGAACAGGAAGACGTTGGCGACGCCGACGAGGACCGCGGCCGGCCAGACGGGCCACGGCCGCTGGAAGAGCTCGGCGTACTGGGCGCCGAGCGCCTGCCTCACGAGGGCGTCGAGGCGGCCGGCTCCCTCACGGAAGGCTCGCGTAGTACGCGGCCAGGTCGGCCATCGCCGCCTCGTCGAGCGTCGTCATCAGCGCCTTCAGCGCCTTGAGCCGCTCGTCGCCGGGGCTGCGCCGGTCCTGCTTGAACAGCAGCATCTGCGCGCGCAGGTACCCGGCGGGCTGTCCGGTGATGTCGGGCACGCCCCTGGCGAGATCCCCCTTGCCGTCGTCGCCGTGACAGATGATGCACTGCCGGGAGGCGGCCCGGCCGCGCTCGACGGCCGCCGGATCGAGCCGTCCGGGGACGGCCGCGCGCGGCTGGGCGGCGAAGTACCGCGCGTAGTCGTCCACGCCGAACTCGAGAACCTGCTTGGCGTAGGGCTCCATCTCGGTGGAGACCCGCCGCCCGCTCGCGTAATCCTCGATGGCCTTCTTGAAGTACTCGGGGCGCATGCCGGCCAGGATGGGCACCGTGTCGCCCGGGCTCTGCCCGGCCGGACCGTGGCAGGCCGCGCAGTTCAGGGCCTTCAGGGCCCCGGGGTCGTCCAGCGGTCCGGCGGCGGCAGCCGCGGCGGCGCCGAGGACGATGATCAGGCTCAGGAGCATCCGCATGGCGCTCGTTCCCCCTCGTCAGCCCAGCACGTCCCGCCAGATGCTGGCCGCCCAGGCCATGGCATTCCGGGCCACGGCCTCGCTCGGCTCCGGGGACAGCTTCTGCTCGATCTGCACCACCTTGCCGCCCTCCAGCTTGTAGGTGTTGACGACGGCGATCGCCTCCCGGTCGTTGACCCAGGAGTAGCACGTGTTGCCGGGCGCCAGGGCCGGGGGCTCCTGGCCGTTGAGCAGGCGCGCGACCGCCACCGCCGCGATCTTGCCCATGGCGTTGGCGACGTTGCCGGACTTGGGCACCGGCAGGCCGATCGTGGAGTCGCCCACGACATGGACGAGCGGGTGCTTGACCGACTCGAAGGTCCGGTGATTCACCTCGCACCACCGGCGGTCGGCGCCCACCAGATCGGCCTGGACCGCGATGGTCCCGGCCCGCTGGGGTGGGATCAGGTTCAGGACGTCGTAGCGCACCCGATCCCCGATCTCGGTCGTCACCTCGCGCGCGTCCGGGTCGACCTTCACCACCTTGCTGGAAGGCCGGTACTCGAGATTCGGGTACCGGGCCCAGACCGCCCGGAACAGGCCGGCCTTGGAGACGATGTTCGGGTTGGCGTCGAGCACGATCAGCCGGGCCCGGGGCTTCTGCCTCTGCAGATAGAAGGCCACCTGGCAGGCGCGCTCGTAGGGCCCGGGCGGACACCGGTAGGCGACCGGGGGCACGGTCAGGACGAAGACCCCGCCGTCCGGCATCGCGTGGAGCTGGCGGGCCAGGGCCACGGTCTGCGGCCCGGCCTTCCAGGCATGCAGGACGCGGTCCCGGGCCGCCTCCAGGCCTTCCACCTGGTCCCACTGGAACTCGACCCCGGGCGCCACGACCAGACGGTCGTACTCCAGGTAGCCCTCGCCGACGCGGACGCGGCGGGCGGGAGGGTCGATGGCGCCGGCCGCTTCGTGCCGCACCCGCACGCCCTGCCGGCGCAGGCCGTCGTAGCGGAAGGTCATGCTCTCGATGGAGCGGACGCCGCTGAGGACCAGGTTGCTGAACGGGCACGACACGAACTCGCGGTTCGGCTCCAGGAGCACCACCTCGATGGACGGGTCGGCCAGCCGGACGTACCTGGCGGCGGTGGCGCCGCCCCAGCCGCCGCCCACCACGACCACGCGCCGCCCGCGCCTGGGGGCGATCTCCCCTTTCATGGCCCCGGCGCAGCCTCCGGCGAGCAGTCCGGCCGCCAGAGCCAGGCTCGAGGTGCGAAGAAACTCCCTGCGCGTTCCCGTCATGGCGGCCTCCCCCGGCGGTGGTGGATCGCCCCCGGCCCGCACCGGCGCGCCGTGGCCGGTGATTCTAGCACCGGCCGCGCCGCCGCGACCCCGCTGGAAGGAGAGGG
>JBBIIW010000228.1:0-5329 GCA_037446305.1 Candidatus Rokuibacteriota bacterium | reverse complement strand
GCGCGCGACCGGGCGCAGCAGGGCGCGGGTGGCCGCGCCCAGCCGGGGCCGGGCCGCCACCTGACGGGCCAGCGGTGGGCTCAGGCGGTAGTCGGCGCGGACGAGCAGCCGTCCCACCGGGTGCGTCAGGAGCGCGTGATCGCGGAAGCGCCGCAGGGTCTCGACCTCGGCGGCCAGTGGCGAGCCGACGACGTCCAGGTGGAACTCGGTGCACACCGGGGGGAACGTCGGGGTGAACGCCGTGCACACGGGGACGTTGCCGACCAGATACACGGCGTCGTCCTCGCCGAGGGCGACGCCGGTGGGGACGGACTCGTCGAAGACCGTGCGCGACCACCCGAGGGCGGTGCCCGCCGCGTTCAGCCTGGCGGCGAATCCCTCGGCACTCCCGAAGCTGTCGCCTCCGGTGGCCGGGAAGTTCGCGGAGGACGTGCTCCCGACGACGTACGGCCGGCCCGAGCCGCCGACGACGATGGCGTTGCCGGCGTCGGCGTCCGACCCGCCCAGGTAGGTGGCCCACTGCACCGCGCCCGAGGCGTCCACCCTGGCCAGGAAGGCGTCCATGCCGCCGCGCGCCGCCGGCTGCACCACGCCGGCGGTGGTCGGAAAGTCCGCCGACCGGGTGAAGCCGGTGAGATAGGCGTCGTTGCCCGGGCCCAGAGCGATGGCACTGGCCGCGTCGTCGTCCCCGCCGCCCAGGAAGGTCGAGTACTCGAGGCGGCCACCCGGAGGATCGAGCCGGGCCAGGAAGGCGTCCCGGCAGGGGAGCGTGTCCGGCGGAGTACCGCAGGTGCCGCCACCGATCGCCGGCTGCAGTGCGCTGGCGACCGGGAAGTCGCCCGACCGGGTGCCCCCGGCCACGTGGGCCCGGCCGCTCCCGTCCGCCGCGATGCCGAGCGCGGCGTCGGTCTCGGTGCCGCCGAGGAAGGTCGCGTAGACGAGGTTGCCGGTGGGGCCCAGCTTGACCACGAAGGCGTCGGTGCCGCCGCCGGAGACCGTCTGGACGGCGCCGGGCGTGGTGGGGAAGTCCGCCGAGTCGGTGGAGCCGGCGATGTAGGCGCTGGCGCTCGAGTCGACGGCGATCGCCGCCCCGCGCTCGGCGCCGCTGCCGCCGAGGAAGACCGCGTAGAGCAGGACCTGGCCGTTCGCATCCAGCCTGGAGCGGCCTGGCCGCGGTTGGGCTCGAAGGCGGCGGGCAGCGCGGCCGCTGCAGGAGCGCCGGGCGCCAGGAGCACAGGGGGCCCCATTCTCCGAGCGCCGGCCGAAGCACCTGGCACGCGCGCACAGACCACTCCGCTGAGAGGCGCGCCAGAGAAGGCCTGTAAGCCGGGTTCTGTCTCCCGGGGCGAATCCTGCCCCGGGGCGACGGTCATTTCTCTAGGGCGCCGGTTGCCCGGCGCCTCCAGCGGCCTGACCCGGGAGCGGAGCGGGCCACTCCATCGCTCCCCTATTCGGCCTTGCTCCGGGTGGGGTTTACCGAGCCGGCGCGGTCACCCGCGCCGCTGGTGAGCTCTTACCTCACCGTTTCACCCTTGCCGCCCTTCCGGGCGGCGGTCTGCTTTCTGTGGCACTGGTCCGTGGGGTCGCCCCCCCTGGGCGTTACCCAGCACCCTGCCCTGCGGAGCCCGGACTTTCCTCCCGCCGCTGGCGCGGCCGGCGACCGTCCGGCCTTCTCTGGCGCGCCATCAAGTATAGCGCGCCGGCCCGGCCGGCGCCGGCGGGGCGCCCAGAGCCCTCAGCGGGCTCGAGCGGCCCCGCCGCCCTCGATGGCGGCGCGGGCCAGCCGGTCGACCCGCTCGTTGAGCGAGTCGCCCGCGTGCCCGGCCACCTTGACCCAGGTGACGTCGTGCCGCCGGGCCTGGGCCAGCAGCCGCTCCCAGAGGTCGCGGTTGGCGACCGGCTGCTTGTTGGCGCCGATCCAGCCCGCCCGCTCCCAGCGCTCGTACCAGCGGTCGCGGAAGCAGTTCACGACGTAGGCGCTGTCGCTGTGCAGCCGCACCCGCCGGCGGCCGGGGATGGCGGCCAGCCCCTCGATGGCGGCCGTCAGCTCCATGCGCTGGTTGGTCGTCCGGGGGTCGGCGCCGGTGACGACGGTCTCCCGGTCGCCGTCGATGATGATCGCGGCCCAGCCGCCCGGACCGGGGTTCCCGGTGCACGCGCCGTCCGTGTAGACGATCACCTCGGGCGGCCCGGCCGGCGCTACTCGTTCCAGTAGAGGAACCGGCCGCAGCTCTCGCAGTGCAGGAGGGCGCCGGTGCGGATCTCCTGGACGGCCTGGGGCCGGACCGCGACCCGGCAGCCGCCGCAGATCCCGGGCGGCAGCACCGGCGCGATGCCGAGGTTGCCCCGGGCCTTGAGCAGCCGCTCGTAGTCGCCCAGGATGGTGCGCGGCAGCTCCCGCGCCACCGAGGCCCGCTCGCCCCGCACCGCCTCCAGTTCCTGCTCCACGGCGGCCAGCTTCTCCCGCACCGCGGCCTCGTCCCGGCGGGCCTGCTCCTCGCGGGTCTTCAGGCGGGCCTCGGCCTCGCGGATCTCGGCCGCCAGCGCCTCCTGGCGCTCCATCAGCGCCAGGATCTCCTCCTCGGCCTGGGCCTTCTGGGCCTTGATGGTCTCGATCTCGGCCAGGACGGCGGTGTACTCGACGTTCGTCTTGACCTCGTAGAGGCGGCTCTCGGACTTGCCGCGCTTGACCGCGATGTCGTCGAGGTCCTTCTCCCGGGCCCGCAGCTCCTTGCGGGCGGCGTCCAGGCGGCTCCTCGCCGTCTCCACGGCCTTGCGGGCCTCGGCGACCGAGGCCTGGATGGCCTCGATCTGCCGGGGCAGGCGGGCGGCCTCGGTCTCCAGGGCCGCGATGCGGGTGTCGTACTCCTGCAGGTGGATCAGCGTCTGGATCTCGGACACGTCAGCTCACCACGCCCATGGTGGGCCCACCTGGACTCGAACCAGGAACCGACCGGGTATGAACCGGCTGCTCTGCCGTTGAGCTATGGGCCCAGGCTCCTCCCGGCCGCTCAGCGTACCTCACGATTCCAGGAAGCTCCTGAGTTTCTTGGAGCGCGACGGGTGGCGCAGCTTGCGCAGCGCCTTGGCCTCGATCTGGCGGATGCGCTCGCGGGTGACGGCGAAGTCCTGGCCCACCTCCTCCAGGGTGTGCTCGCAGCCGTCCGACAGCCCGAAGCGCAGCCGCAGCACCTTCTCCTCGCGCGGGGTGAGCGTGGCCAGCACCTTGTTGGTCTGCTCGCGCAGCGAGAGGCCGATGATGGACTCCACCGGCGACACGACCTGCTTGTCCTCGATGAAGTCGCCCAGGTGGCTGTCCTCTTCCTCGCCGATGGGCGTCTCCAGCGAGATCGGCTCCTGGGCGATCTTGAGCACCTTGCGCACCTTGTCCACCGGCACGTCCATCTTCTCGGCGATCTCCTCCGGCGTCGGCTCGCGCCCCAGCTCCTGCACCAGCTGGCGGGAGGTGCGGATGAGCTTGTTGATGGTCTCGATCATGTGGACGGGGATGCGGATGGTGCGGGCCTGGTCGGCGATGGCCCGGGTGATGGCCTGCCGGATCCACCAGGTGGCGTAGGTCGAGAACTTGTAGCCGCGGCGGTACTCGAACTTGTCCACGGCCTTCATCAGCCCGATGTTGCCCTCCTGGATCAGGTCCAGGAACTGCAGGCCGCGGTTCGTGTACTTCTTGGCGATCGAGATGACCAGCCGCAGGTTGGCCTCGACCATCTCCTTCTTGGCCTGGGCGGCCTTGGCCTGGCCCTGCTTGATGACGGCCATGACGCGCTTGAGGTCGTCGGCCCGGGCGTTGGCGCGGGCCTCGGCCGCCTTGATCTCCTGCTGAGCCACCCAGATCTGCTGCTGCTTGAGGGTGGGGAACTTCTTGGCCGCCCGGAGGTGCAGGTCGCTGGCCGCCTCGTGCCCGTTGCCGCCGGGCTCCCGGAAGGACACGTAGAGGAGGTTCTGCCGCTCCTCCTTGGACTTGCTGCCGGCGTTGGCCCACAGCTCGATCACCCGCTCGGCCCGCTCGATGTCCTCGACCAGGTCCCGCAGGCGCTGGACGAGCCCCCGCCGGCCGGGATCGGGGTCCTCGCGGTCGATGATCTGGCTGCCGATGGACAGGGCCCGCAGCCGCTCCAGCACCTTGCGCTCGATCGCCTGGATCTTGAGCTCGACCTTGCGCCAGGCCGGCTCCTTGCCGCCGCGGGCCTTCTTGCGGCCGCCGGCCCGGCCCCGGAGCCGGCGCGCCTGCTCCACCAGCTCGTCCCGCTCCCGCAGCAGGCGGTCCACCTGGCCGAAGGCGTGGACGACCTGGCGCCGCAGCTCCTCTTCCTTCTCCTCGGTGAACTCTTCCTCGTTGACGTCCACCACGTCCTTGACCGGGATCTGGCCGGTCCGGAGCTGCTCGCGCAGCTCGCGGAAACGCTCCACGGCCAGGTTGGTGGACAGGATGGCGGCCGTGACCTGGTTCTTGCCCTCCTCGATGCGCTTGGCCAGCGCGATCTCCCCCTCGCGGGTGAGGAGCGCCACCCGCCCCATCTCCCGCAGGTAGAGCCGCACGGGATCCTCGGTGCGGCCCACCGGCCCCGGCGAGAGATCGATCGGCTCGCCGCCGGCCTCCTCGTCCTCCTCCACGGCCGGCGGCCGACCGACCTCCGAGGGCAGCCGGCCGGCCTTGGCCGAGTCGACGACCTCGATGTCCATCGCCCCGAACATCATCATGATGTCGTCGAGCTGATCGAGGGACACGATGTCGGAGGGAAGGGCGTCGTTCACCTCATCGTAGGTGAGAAAGCCCTTCTGCTTCCCCATCGAGATCAGTCGATCCAGCTCCTCCAGCTTGGGCTCTTCACTCATGCCTCTCGACTCCTTGGGACGTACGGTCCCGGGGGACGTGGACATCTCGGTGTTCGAGGGACTGGGCGACGCCGCCCACCGTTTCGTACACCGCCTTGCTCTCCTGGTGCAGGGCCAGGAGCGCGTCGCGCGGCGTCCCCGCCGCGCCCTCTGCCGACTGCGTGTCGCTGATGATCCGGGCGATCTCCCGCTGGCGCCGCCGCCGCTGCTCGCGCTCCAGGTGGCGGCGGAAGCCGGCCACCGCGGCGGCGACGTCGTCGGAGAAGCGAGGGTCGTCCTGCAGGAGCAGCGCGGTGACCGCGCTGCGGGCGGCCTCGTCGAGGTCGCCCAGCAGGCTTTCCGCCGCCGCGTCCGGACGCTGCCGGAGCGCCGCCACGATGGCCCGCAGCGGCTCGGCCCGCGGCTCGTCCTCGGGGATGAGGGGCAGCAGCTCCGGTCGCACCGCCGGGTGCTGCAGCAGCAGCCGCACCAG
>JBBIIW010000227.1:0-5353 GCA_037446305.1 Candidatus Rokuibacteriota bacterium | reverse complement strand
AGCGCGCCACGGCGGCCTCAGGCGCCCGCGCCGGCCGGCGCCGGCCGGCGGCGGACGAGCGCCAGGAGGCCGCCCCAGATGCCGGCGGGCAGGAAGATGATGAACAGCACCAGCAGCAGCCCGTAGATGGTCTCGGCCATCCCGATGAGCCGCACGCCGAAGACCACCCGGAGGTACTCGCTGAGCGCGATCGTCAGCGCGGTGCCCACGGTGGGGCCGAGCAGCGAGTACATGCCGCCCAGCACGACGGCGAACACGATGCGGAGCGAGACCCCGATGCCGGCCAGCGTCTCCGGGTTCACGTAGGTGATGTACTGGGTGTAGAGGACGCCGCCCAGGGCGGTGAGCGCGGCCGACAGGGCGGTGACGGCGAGCTTGAAGCGGGTGACGTGGATGCCGACCGAGGCCGCCGCCGTCTCGTCCTCGCCGATGGCCTCCATGGCCGCCCGCGCCATGGAGCGGTCCAGGCGCGCCCACACCCAGAGGCCGCCCAGCCAGACCACGAGCGCGCCGTAGTAGAACACCCGCTTGTCGGCGTACTGCAGGGCCCACAGGCTGGCCGGGGTCTCGGCCCCTCGCAGCGTCAACCCCAGCGAGCCGCCCGTCCAGTCGCGCTCGGCGATGATGAGCAGCCGCACGACCTCGCCCACCGCCAGCGTGACCAGCGCGAAGTAGTGGCCTAGGATCCCGAAGCGCGAGCACGGGTAGCCGACGATCAGCGCCAGGGCCACGGCCAGGGCCACGCCGGCCAGCGCGCCCAGCCAGGGCGTGAGGCCGTAGTCGTTCCAGAGCAGGGTCACGCTGTAGGCGCCGACCCCCAGGAAGGCGCCGTGGCCCAGCGAGACCAGGCCGAAGCGCCCCATGAGGGACCAGGCCTGCCCGATGAAGGACCAGATGAAGATCTGGATGATCACGTGCAGCACGTACTGGCGCATGCCGCCCATGGGGATGGCCGGGGCCGCCACGATCAGGACCAGCACGCCCAGCGCCAGCGCCCGGGCCATCAGCGCTCGCGCCGGGCCAGCAGCCCGCCGGGCCGGATGAACATGAGCACGATGAACAGCGCGAAGGCGATGACGTAGCCCATCTCGGTGGACCAGATGACGCCGCCCACCGAGATGATCTCGCTCAGGATGAAGGCGGCGATGAAGGCGCCCACCATGTTCCCCAGCCCGCCCAGCACGCAGATCATGAAGGTGATGGGCCCGAAGGCGGCGCCGAAGTGGGGGTGCACGGAGTACTGGATGGACAGCAGCACCGCGGCCAGCCCGGCCATGGCGCCGCCCACGGCCGAGGTGACCGTGTAGACGCGCTGGGGGCTGGCGCCCATCAGGGCCATGGCGCCCCGGTCCTGCGAGACGGCCCGGATGGCGGTGCCGATGAAGGTCCGGGTGAGGAACAGGTAGAGCCCGACCATGGCCAGGATGGCCAGGGTGAAGGCCACCAGGCGGGCGAAGGAGAGGAACATGCCCCCCACCTCGACGATGGGCAGGGCCAGCCGGACCGACCGGTGGTCGGTGGTCCACAGGAACGTGGCGAAGGACTGCAGGAAGAAGAGCAGGCCGCCGGTGGCCAGGAGCTGGTTGATGGGCGGGCTGTTGAGGATCGGGGTGATGATCAGCCAGTGCACGCCGACGCCGAGCCCGGCGCCCAGGGCCAGCCCGGCCAGCCCCGCCAGCCACACGGGCCAGGCGTACACCATGACCAGGAAGTAGACCAGGTACATGCAGAGCATGACCAGGTCCACGTAGGCGATCCAGACGATGTCCAGCACGCCGAAGATCAGGTTGAGACCCAGGGCCAGCAGGGCCAGGACGCCGCCCAGGAGCAGGCCGTTGATGGCCGCCTCGGCCAGGAAGATGGGGTCGATCACAGGCCCACGTACGCCTGGCGGACGAAGTCCTGCTCGCCGAGCTCGTCGGCCCGGCCCTCCATGCGGATGCGGCCGACCTCGAGCAGGTACGCCCGGTCCACGAGCTTGAGGACCTGCCGCACGTTCTGCTCCACGACCAGGATGGTGTAGCCCTCCTCGCGCACGCGCCGGATCAGGTCGAACAGCCGCAGCACCATGACCGGGGCCAGGCCCATGGAGGGCTCGTCCAGCAGGATGAGCCGGGGTCGCGACATGAGGGCCCGGCCGATGGCCAGCATCTGCTGCTCGCCGCCGCTGAGGCTGCCGGCCCGCTGCTGCCGCCGCTCGTGCAGCACCGGGAACAGGGCGAAGACCCGCTCCAGGCTCTCGGCGTAGTGCCGGCGGGCCGCGGGCAGGAAGGCGCCCATCTTGAGGTTGTCGAGCACCGTGAGGGCCGGGAAGAGCCGCCGCCCCTCCGGGACGTGGGCGATGCCGTGGGCGACGATGTCGTGGGCGGGGCGGCCGGTCAGCGTCTGGCCCTCGAAGACCAGGTCGCCGGTCCGGGGCGCGATGACGCCCGAGATCACGCGCAGGAGCGTCGTCTTGCCGGCCCCGTTGGGGCCCACCACGGCCACCGCCTCGCCCCGCGTCACCTGGAGGCTGACCTGCCAGAGGGCCGTGAAGTGGCCGTAGCCGGCGGTGACGTCGCGGAGGGTCAGCATCGCTACTCGAGCGCGATCCGCTCGCCCAGGTAGGCCTCGACCACCCGCGGGTCGTCGGCCACCTCGCGCGGCTTGCCCTCGGCGATCTTCTCGCCGTGGTCCAGCACCACCACCCGGTCCACGACCCGCATCAGGGTGGCCATGATGTGCTCGACCCACACGATGGTGATCCCCAGCTCTCCCCGCACCCGCCGCAGCATGTCGGCCGCGCTCGCCATCTCGGCCGGGTCCAGGCCGCCCAGCGTCTCGTCGGCCAGCAGCAGGCGGGGGCCGGTGGCCAGCGCGCGGGCCAGCTCGAGCTTCTTGAGGCCGCCGGCCCCCAGCAGGCTGGGCGAGGCGCCGCCGTCGGTGGGCAGCCCCACCAGCCCCAGGACCTCGCGCGCCCGCTGGCGAGCCTCGGCGTCGGTCATGCGGCGGCCGGCCCCGTAGTGCGCGGCCACGGCCACGTTGTCGAGGATGGAGAGCTTCCGGAACGGGCGCGGGATCTGGAAGGTGCGGGCGATACCCCGGTGGCAGATGGCGTCGGGCGTGAGCCCCGACACCTCCTGGCCCTGGAAGCGGACCGAGCCGGCCGTGGGGGTGAGGGCGCCCGAGATGCAGTTGAAGCAGGTGGTCTTGCCGGAGCCGTTGGGACCGATGAGCCCCAGGATCTCCCCCTCCCGGACCTCGAAGGAGACGGCGTTGAGGGCCGTGAAGCCGCCGAAGCGCTTGGTGAGCCTGTCGATCGTCAGCATCGCGGAGCCCCGCGCCCCTCGATCCCGGAGGCGACGCGGTCAGAGGGGGGCGGGTCCCCCCTCCGACCGGCGGAGTCCCTGCCTAGCGCAGGGCAAACGGCGAGGAGGACGGCAGCGGCAGGATGGGCTCGCCGCTGGCGACCACCGGCGGGTAGACGTGCTTGAACCGGCCGTCCTGCACCTGGAAGACGGCGGCGATGGCGCGGGCGTTCTGGCCGGCCATCGGGTGGCCCTCCGGGTAGAACTTGACGCCGTACCCCTGCATGGTCCCGCCCTCCGGGATGTCCGTCTCCCGGGCGGCCCGGGCCAGCGCGTCGGCGGACCAGCCGCCGTGCTTCTGGATGGCCCGCGGCACGACGTCGTCGAGCAGGACCCAGATGTTGTTGAAGCCCATCGAGACGTGGGGAGCGATGGCCTCCACGGGGATGTTGGGCTCGAACGCCCTGTACCGCTTGACCATCTCCTGCGTCAGCTCGGCCACCCCGGGCTTGAGCTTCCTGGGGTCCACGAGCTGGGAGGCGGGCGGGTCGACCGTGTGGAAGCCCTCCACCTCGTTGCCGAAGGCCTCGCGCAGCTTGTCGAGCTGGCTGTGGCCGGCCCCGTGGCCGACGTAGGCCCGCATGCGGAGCCCCTGCTCCTTGGCCTGGCGCAGGAAGAGCGCGATGTCGGGGTTGTAGCCGGTGTGGAAGAGGACGTCGGGCCGCGAGGCGCGCAGCTTGGTGACCAGCGAGGACAGGTCGGGCGCCTGGGCCGAGTAGCCCTCCTTCAGGACCACCTGCATGCCCTGCTTCCGGGCCTCCGCCTCGTTGGAGGAGGCGACGCCGGTGCCGTACGGGCCGTCCTCGTAGATGATGGCCACCCGGAGGTCCTTGGGCGCCTTCTTGAACCGCTCCGGGGAGTAGTGGGCGATGTACTGGACCGAGGCCTGCCCGAACAGGCCGCTGTTGGTCTGCGGGCGGAAGACGTAGTGGAGATTGCGGTCCTTCACGACGGCGTCGGCGATGGCGGTGGTGATCCAGAGGAAGCGCTTCTGGCGGTCCACCTTCTCGGCCAGCGGGACGGCATGGGCCGAGGAGTAGATGCCGGCCAGGATGTCCACCTTCTCGACGTTGAGCAGCCGCTCGGCCTCGTTGATGGCCGCCTCGGTCTTGGACTGGCTGTCGCCGTCCACCTGCACGACCCTGTACTTGCCCAGCACGCCGCCGCGCTCGTTGACGTAGTCGATGATCATCTTGGCGCCGCGCCAGCAATTGAGCGAGCCGGCGGCCGAGAACGGCCCGGAGTGGTCGTAGAGGACGCCGATCTTGATCGTCTGGCTCTGGGCGTGGCCGCGCCGCACCCGGGAGCCGAGGCCGACGGCGGCACCCGCCGCCGCGCCGGTCAGGAAGCGCCGACGTGTCAGTGCACCCATGGGATGATCCTCCCGTACGGCGAGGAGACGTAACGTGGCGGTACCCTAGCACGGCCTCGCCTCAGCGTCCACTGGGGGCCCGGCCGGGTGCCGGACGCCCGGCCGAGACGCCGGGCGTCGCCGGGCGTGCCAGGCGCGCCGGGAATCCTACGCCGTCCAGTCCTCGATTTGCAGGCCCGGGATGCGGCGGAAATGATCGAGGTCATTCGTGACGACCGTCAGGTTCCGGGCCAGGGCCGTGCGTCGATCATCTGCCCCCGCGCCCACAGCCGGGCCATCGTGTCCCCCGCGATGATCGCTTCTTCCATGCCCAGCCCGAGGATGTCCAGCCGACCCAGCACGTCCCGCTCGATCCTCGACCAGAGGGTGCCCCGGTCGTTCCGCCGGCCGGCCCCGTGCCGCAGCTCCACGACGCAGATGCATGAGGTGAAGAGCGTGTCTCCGGCGTGATCGCGGAGCTGCGCGACGAGCTTCGGCGGCGGGCGCCGGCGTACGACGTGGACGAGGACGTTCGTGTCGAGCAGATACACCGCCTAGCCCGGATTATGCGTGAACGATGAAAAGAAAGAGCCACCGAGCCCCTCAAGTGTGCGAAAAAAGCGGTGTCGAAGCGCTTCCGCACACGGACGCGAGG
>JBBIIW010000226.1:0-5432 GCA_037446305.1 Candidatus Rokuibacteriota bacterium | reverse complement strand
GAGGCGGTGACTAGTGTCGGACGTCACGTCATGACCTCCGGCTCCCGCTGGATCGGCAAGAGCGTCAAGCGCGTCGAGGACGGCCGGCTGCTCACCGGGCGGGGCGCCTTCATCGACGATCACCCGCCTGTCGCCAACCCCTTCCACGCCGCCATCGTGCGCTCCCCGCACGCCCACGCCCGCATCCTGGGGTACGACGTGGCCGCCGCCCTGGCCATGCCCGGCGTCGTGGGCGTGGTCACGGGAGAGGACGTCGGGAAGGGGACGCGGCCCTTCCCGGTCGGCGTCACCGCCCCCGTCCACTACTACCCGGCGGCGACCGACCGCGCCCGGTTCGTGGGCGAGCCGGTGGCGGTGGTCGTGGCCCGCGACCGGTACCTGGCCGAGGACGCCGCCGAGGCCGTCGTCGTCCACTACGAGCCGCTGCCGGCGGTGGTGGATCCGGAGCGGGCGCTGGCGCCCGACGCGCCCGTGCTCCACCCGGCCGTGGGCACCAACCTGGCCGGGCACCGCCGCCTCGTCTACGGCGATCCCGACCGGGCCTTCGCCGAGGCCGACGTCATCATCCGCGAGCGCTTCACGTTTCCCAAGTACGGCTCGACCCCGATCGAGACGTACGGCGTCATCGCCCGCTGGGACCCGCTGGACGGCGTGCTCACGATCTGGTCGAACTTCATGGGGCCGTTCATCATGCACCCGCTGGTGAGCCGGGTGCTGGGGCTGCCCGAGAACCGGCTGCGCTTCGTCGTCCCCCCCGACATCGGCGGCTCGTTCGGGATCAAGACCTCGATCTATCCGTACCTGGCCCTCATCGGCTTCACGGCCATGCGGCTCGGTGTTCCGGTGAAGTGGATCGAGGACCGCCGCGAGCACCTGCTGGCCTCCTCCAGCGGCACCGACCGCGTGGCCTACCGGGAGCTGGCGGCGCGCCGGGACGGCACGGTGCTCGGCATGCGCTTCCGCTGGTACGACAACGTGGGCGGCTACATCCGCAGCCCCGAGCCCGGGTGCAGCTTCCGGCCGACCGGCAACTTCGTGGGCCCCTACCGCGTGCAGCACCTCGAGGTGGACGCCTCGGTGGTGATGACCAACAAGAGCCTGACCGGGCCCAACCGCGGCTACGCCTGCGGGCACCTCTACTTCGAGACCGAACGGATGATGGACCTGCTGGCCGAGCGCCTGGGGCTGGACCCGGTCGAGGTGCGGCGGCGCAACCTGATCCCGCCCGAGGCGTTCCCGTACCGGACGCCCACGGGCGGCCTCTACGACTCCGGCGACTACCCCAAGGCCTTCCAGCTGGCCCTGGACACCGCCCGCTACGAGGAGCTGCGCGCCGAGCAGGCCCGGGCCCGGGCCGAGGGCCGGTACGTCGGGATCGGCGTGGCCCTGGCCGTGGACCCCTCGGTCTCCAACATGGGCTACGTGGCCACGGCGCTCGACCCGCAGTTCCGGGCCAAGCCGGAGTACCTGCCGAAGTCCGGGGCGGTGGAGTCGGCCTCGCTCACGGTGGACCCCCTGGGCCGCGTCATCGCGATCCTGGGCACCACGCCCCAGGGGCAGGGGCACCAGACGATCGTCAGCCAGATCGTCGCCGACGAGCTCGGCCTCCGGCCCGAGGACGTCACGGTGGTGGACGAGATGGACACCTTCACGCGGGTCTGGTCCATCTCGTCCGGCACCTACTCGAGCCGCTTCGGCTCGGTGGGGACCAGCGCGGTGGCGCTGGCCGCCCGCAAGCTCAAGGCCAAGCTCCTGGCCTACGCCGCCCACCTGCTGGAGGTGCCGGTGAGCGAGGTCGAGTGGACGGAGGGGGGCGCCCGCCGGCGGAGCGGCCGGGGGCCGACCTACTCGATCAAGGACCTGGCGGGCCGCGCGCACTGGAACACCCAGTCGCTGCCGGAGGGGATGGAGCCGGCCCTGCACGCCACGGCGGTGTTCGGCTTCGACGTGGCCCGGGCCGTGGACCCCGAGGACCGCGTGAACTCCTCGAACACCTACGGCTTCATCGCCGAGGTCATGGCGGTGGAGGTGGACCCGGAGACGGCGGCCGTCCGGATCCTGCGCTACGTGACCGTCCACGACGCCGGCACGATCATCAACCCCATGATCGTGGAGGGCCAGATCTACGGCGGGGCGCTGCACGGGCTGGGCGGCGCGCTCTACGAGGAGCTGCGCTACGACGACGACGGGCAGTGCCTGACCGCCACCTTCATGGACTACCTGGTGCCCACGGCCAGCGAGGCCCCCACCATCGAGATCGCGCACCTGGCCTCGCCCTCGCCGCTCACCACGCTGGGGGCCAAGGGGCTGGGCGAGTCGTCGTCCATGACGGTGCCCGCCGTCATCGCCAACGCCGTCAGCGACGCGCTGGCGCCGCTGGGCGTCCGGATCACGGAGCTGCCCATGACGCCCGACCGGCTGTGGCGGCTCATCCGGGACGCCCGCCGGAGGACGGCGTGAGCGGCGCCCGGACCGCGGCCCCGTGAAGCCGCCGCGCTTCGCGTACCACGCGCCCGCGACCGTGGAGGAGGCCGTGGCGCTGCTGGCCCGCTACGGCGGGGAGGCCAAGGTCCTGGCCGGCGGCCAGAGCCTCATGCCGCTGCTCAACTTCCGGCTGACCCGGCCGGCCGCCCTGATCGACCTCAACCGCATCCCCGCCCTCGCCGGGATCCGCGAGCACGACGGGCAGGTGCGGCTCGGCGCCATGACGCGCCAGCGGGCCGTGGAGTTCTCGCCGGTGGTGGCCCGGGCGCTGCCGCTGCTCCGGGAGGCCACGCGCTGGGTGGGCCACCTGCCCATCCGCACGCGGGGGACGATCGGCGGCTCCATCGCGCACGCCGACCCCTCGGCCGAGTACCCGGCGGTGCTGGCGGCGCTGGAGGGCGAGGTGGTCGCGCGCAGCCCCCGCGGCGAGCGGGTGGTGCCGTGGCACGCGCTCTTCCGGACGTACCTGACGACCAGCCTGGCGCCCGACGAGCTGCTGACCGAGGTGCGGCTGCCGGCCATGCCCGCCGGCGCCGGCTTCGCCTTCGAGGAGTTCGCGCGGCGCCACGGCGACTTCGCGATCGTCGGCATCGCGGCCATGGTGGTGCGGGACGGCCCCCGGTGCCGGAAGGCCCGGCTGGCGGCCTCCGGCGCCGGCCCGGTGCCGGTGCGGCTCCGGGGGGCGGAGGAGATCCTGGAGCGGGAGGGCCTGGGGCCGGACGCCATCCAGGCGGCCGCCCGGCGGGCCGCCGAGCTGGTGCAGCCGGACTCCGACATCCACGCCTCGGCCGACTACCGCCGCCACCTCGCGGCCGTCCTCACCGCGCGGGCGGTGCGCCGGGCCGCGGGCGTCCAGGCAGGGTCGTGATGGGCGAGCTCGTCACCGTCCGTCTCACGGTCAACGGCACGCCCCGCGAGGGGCGGTGCGAGCCGCGGAAGCTCCTGGTGGACTTCCTGCGCGAGGACCTGGGCCTGACGGGCACCCACGTGGGGTGCGAGCACGGCATCTGCGGCGCCTGCACGGTGCTGCTCGACGGCCAGGCCGCGCGCTCGTGCCTCATGCTGGCCGTCCAGGCCGAGGGCAGCGAGATCGTGACGGTCGAGGGGCTGGCCCGGAACGGCCAGCTCCATCCGCTCCAGGAGGCGTTCCGCGAGCACCACGGCCTGCAGTGCGGCTTCTGCACGCCCGGCATGCTGATGACCATCCTCGACTTCCTGCGCGTCAACCCGGACCCGACCGAGGCCGAGATCCGGGAGGGCATCTCGGCGGTGCTCTGCCGGTGCACCGGCTACCAGGGGATCGTCAACGCGGTGAAGGCGGCGGCGCCCGTGCTGCGCCAGCGGGGGGCGTGATGGACCGCCCTTACCTGGAGCCGGAGCTCGAGACCGCCTCCCGGGCCGACCTGGGCCGCCTGCAGGCGCAGCGGCTGCGGGAGCAGGTCGAGCACGCGTACGCCGGCAGCCCCTTCTACCGCCGCAAGCTCGACGCGGCCGGAGTCAAGCCCGGCGACATCCGCTCGCTCGACGACCTGCGCCGGCTGCCGTTCACGACCAAGGACGAGCTGAAGCAGGACCAGGCCGAGCACCCCCCGTGGGGCACGGTGCTGGCGGTGCCGTTCGAGCAGTGCCTGCGCGTGCACATGACCTCGGCCACCACCGGCCGGCCGCTGGCCGTCCTGGACACGGCGGCCGACTGGCACGGCTTCTACCACTCGTACGCCCGCTCGCTGTGGGCCTTCGGCATCCGGCCCGCCGACATGGTGATGGCGGCCTTCTCCTACGGGCCCTGGATCGGCTACTGGTCGGGCTTCTACGCCGCCCAGGACCTCGGGTGCCTCGTGTTCCCGGCCGGCGGCCTCTCCACCGACCAGCGGATCGACGCCCTCTGCACGTACCCGATCACGGTGCTGGGCTGCACGCCCTCCTACGCCCTCTTCCTGGCCGAGCAGGCGGCCCGCAAGGGGATCGACCTGGCCGCCCAGACGCGGATCCGGATCACCTGGCACACGGGCGAGCCCGGCGCCTCCATCCCCGCCACCAAGGCCCGGATCGAGAAGGCGTTCGGAGCCCGGGCCTTCGACCTGCCCGGCCTGACCGAGATCGCCGCCTGGGGGTTCGAGTGCGACGCGGGCGCGGGGCTGGTCCACGTCCACGAGGACTACTGCTACCCCGAGATCCTCGACGAGCAGGACCGGCCGGTGCGGCCCGGCGAGCGCGGGGAGCTGGTCTTCACGAGCCTCTACCGCAAGGCGATGCCGCTGCTGCGCTACCGCACGCGCGACCTCGTCCAGCTGGCCGATCGCCCCTGTCCCTGCGGCCGCACGCTGCTGGCGCTGGAGGGCGGCGTGCTGGCCCGCCTGGACGACATGAAGAAGGTCCGCGGCATCATCGTCTACCCGCGGCGGATCGAGGAGATCGTGCGCGGGCAGGACGGGGTGGACGAGTTCCAGATCGTCTTCCGGCGGGTCGAGGGCCTCGACGACATCCTGCTCCGTGTGGACCCGGCGCCGGCGCTGGGCTCGCCCGAGCGCGCCGGCCTCCAGCGCGCGCTGGAGGAGGCGCTGCGCGTGGGCCTCGGCATCCGGGTCAGCGTCGAGCTCACCAGCCCGGGCGCGCTGCCGCGCTGGGACCACAAGGCCCGGCGGGTGGTCGACCAGCGGACCGACGTGCCCTTCTGACGGCGCCGGCGTGATCGGGCAGCCGGTCCGCCGGCTCGAGGACGAGCGCTTCCTGACCGGGCAGGGGCGCTACGTCGACGACATGGTGCTGCCGGCCATGGCCCACGGCGTCAACGTGCTGTCCCCGCACGCGCATGCCCGCATCAGGCGCGTCGACACCGCGAAGGCCAAGGCCGCGCCCGGCGTGCTCGCGGTGCTGACCGGGGCCGACGCGGTCGCCGAGAAGCTCGGCGCCATGACCGCGCATCTGATGCCCGAGGACTTCGGCGC
>JBBIIW010000225.1:0-5450 GCA_037446305.1 Candidatus Rokuibacteriota bacterium | reverse complement strand
CGGGCGCGTGGCGGCGTAGCGCCGGGCCAGCGCCGCGATGCGCTCGGCGGGGATGCCGGTGACCGCCGCCGCCCAGGCCGGGCCGTGCGCGCGCAGGTGGGCGGCCAGGGCCTCGAAGCCCACGGTGTGCCGCGCGACGAAGTCGCGGTCCCAGAGCCCCTCGGCCACGATCACGTGCATCATGCCCAGGGCCAGCGCGGCGTCGGTGCCCGGGCGGAGCAGCAGGACGTCGTCCGACCGGGCGGCGGCCTCGGTCTCGCGGACGTCGATCGTCACCACCCCAGCCCCCCGCCGCCGGGCCACGGCCAGGTGCCGCGCGGTGTTGGGCTGCGAGGCCAGATTGGCGCCCCAGAGGAGGACGAGCCGGGCGTGCGCGCTCATGTCCTCCTTGGTGTGGACCTCGAGCACGCCGGTGAGGCCCAGGCCGAAGGCGCCCAGGCCCCAGCAGATCATCGTGGGGTTCCACCACTGGCAGCCCCAGAGGTTGGCCAGGCGGCGGAGCAGGTGGGAGGCCACCCGGGTGCCGTAGTTGTTGGCGAAGAGCCCGTGGCCGGACCAGAACCCGACCGCCTCCCGCCCGGCCGCCTGCATGCGGGCGGCGATCAGGTCCAGGGCCTCGTCCCAGCCGGCCCGCCGCCAGCGGTCCTCCCCGCGGCGGAGCCGGACGAGCGGGTGCAGCAGGCGGGCCGGGTTGCCGATGATCTCCCGGCTGGCCTGGCCCCGGAGGCAGAGGAAGCCGCGGCTGTCCGGATTGTCGGGGTCCCCGCGCACCGACAGCAGGCGGCCATCCTCCACCTCCACCAGCATGCCGCACAGGGTGGGGTGGCAGTTCATCGGGCACATGGTCCGGACGACGCGGCGGCTCACTCGCTCAGCCACACCTTCATGAACGTGTTGTTGTCGTACACCGTCGGCGCCGGCTTGTAGTTCTTCACCCGCCGGTCCACGAAGAACCAGCCCTCCACCCAGGCGATGGGGACGGCCCCCGGCGCGCCGCCGAGGATCATCCGCTGCAGGTCGTGGTACATCCGGCGCCGCCGCTCGCGATCGGTCTCCTGCGCCGCCCGGGCGACCAGCTCGTCCACCCCGGGATCCGACCACCGGGCGTAGTTGCTCCCGGCGTCCCTGGCGTACACGAAGGCGAAGACGTCGCCGGGATCGGTGGAGTCCATGGCCCGGTCCTGGGTGGCGATCATGGTGAAGTCGCCCTTGCCGTAGATGGCGTACCCGGCGGCGCTCTCGTACGCCTTCAGCGTGCCCCGGATGCCGATCCGGCGCAGCTGGGCCACCACGAGCTGCGCCCGGTCCGCGTAGTTGCCGACCTGCCGGAAGGCGATCTCGATGTCGAGACCGCCCGGATGGTGCTTCTCGACCAGGCGCCTGGCCTCGGCCACGTCCTGATCCTTGGGCTGGCGGCAGCCCGGCATCGTCTCGACCTCGGCCAGCGGCAGGGCGAAGTCGCCGACCAGCTTGGGGTCGAGGACGGCGCAGGGCACGCCGGCGCCCTCGAGCCCCTTCTGCACCAGTTCCTGGCGGTCGATGGCCAGCATGACGGCCCGCCGCAGGTCGGGGTTGTCGAAGGGCGGCCGGGTGGCGTTCATGTACAGGACGAAGATCGTGTTGATGGGGTGGCGGTAGACGTGCACCTGGTCGCCGCGGGCGGCCTTCAGCTCGTCGGCCTGGGTCTTGCGCATGGGCGGCCAGGTGTCCCAGAGCATGACGCGGCCGGCCTTGGCCGCGGCCAGCTGCGTGGCGCCGCCGACCAGGATGTACTGCTTCACGCCGTCGAGGTAGGGCAGCCCCGGGACGAAGTAGTCGGGGTTGCGCTCCCACTCGATCACGCTGCCCCGCTCGTAGCGCTTGAACCGGAAGGGCCCGGTCCCGATCTGGGCCTCGGGCCGGTTGAGGTCGCCGTACTTCTCCAGGACGTGCCTGGCCGCCACCCGGCACCAGGCGGAGGCGACGGCCTCCGCGAAGTACGGCACCGGCGCCTTGAGCTGGAACTGCACCGTGTGGGCGTCCACCGCCTCCACGCTGGCCACGATCCGCTTGAGGACGGCGCCGCACTTGGGGCTCTTGAAGTCGGGCCGGAGGATCCGGTCGAAGCTGGCCTTGACGTCGGCCGAGGTGAACGGCTGGCCGTCGTGCCACTTCACGTTCCGGCGCAGGTGGAAGATGTAGGTCCGGCCGTCGGGGGAGGTCGTGTACCGCTCGGCCAGGTCGGGCGCGATCCTGGTGGGGTCGTCGGGGTCGCGGTGGAGCAGGCCGCTGTAGATGCCGGCCGTGGCCTGCTGCACGCCGAGCGGCGACTCGCTGTGCACGTCCAGGCGCCCGGGGTCGCCGTAGTCGAACCAGGTCAGCACGCCGCCGCGCCGGGGCTGCTCCTGGGCCGCTCCCGGGAGGGCCGGGCCGCCGCCGCTCAGCATCGCCAGCAGGAGCACGAGGATGCGGGATGGTCTCATGACAGCCTCCTTGGGCTTCAGCCCAGGCCCCCGCGCAGCCGCGGATCGGCCAGGTCGCGGATGGCATCCCCGAGCAGGTTCAGGCCGAACACGGCCAGGCTGATGGCCAGGCCCGGGAAGACGATGAGCCAGGGCGCCTGCTCCATCGCCTGCGTGCCGGCGGTCAACATGCCGCCCCAGGACGGCTCGTCCGGGGGCGCGCCGACGCCGAGGAAGCTCAGCGCCGCCTCGACCACGATCGCGTAGGAGACATTGGTGGTGACGAGGACGATATACGTGGCCAGGCAGTTCGGCAAGATATGGCGGGCGATGATGCGGCCCCGCGTGCACCCCGCCGCCCGGGCCGCCTCGACGAACGGATGCTCCTTGACGCCCAGCGCGACCGCGCGCACCGTGCGGGCGGCCGTGGGCGTGAGCAGCAGGGTGAGGGCGATGATCACGTTGGTCACGGACTGCCCGAGGGCGGCCATGAGGGCCAGGGCCAGCACGATCGGCGGCAGGGCCATCAGGGAGTCCACCACGCGCTGGCTGGCGGTGTCGGCCGAGCCGCCCAGGTAGGCGGCGACGGCGCCCCACAGGGCGCCCAGCGTGATGCCGACCAGCACCGAGGCCAGCCCGACGTAGAGCGACAGGCGGGCGCCCCAGACCACCCGGCTCAGCACGTCACGGCCCAGGTGGTCCGTCCCCATCGGGAACTCCGCGCTGGGCGGCAGGTAGGGCGCGAAGGCGGTCTCCTTGGGGCCGTGGGGCGCCAGGCCGGGGGCGAAGAGCGCGGCGACGACCAGCAGCGTCACCAGGACGGCGCCCGCCGCGCCCAGCGGCTGCCGGCGGGCGAACCAGGCGGCGCGGTCGAGCAGCCGGCGCATCAGGCGTACCGGATGCGCGGATCCAGCCAGCCGTAGAGGAGGTCCACCGCGAGGTTGAGGACGAGGAAGACCAGGGCCATGACGAAGATGATGGCCTGCACCGTCGGGTAGTCGCGGTAGGACACCGCCTGCACCAGGGCCGTGCCCAGGCCCGGCACGGCGAAGATGATCTCCATGATCACGATGCCGCCCAGGAGCCGGCCGCCCCACCAGCCGATGAAGGTCACCACCGGCAGCAGCGCGTTGCGCAGCGCGTGCCGGTACACCACCCGGCCCTCGGCCAGGCCCTTGGCGCGGGCGGTGCGGACGTAGTCCTGGCGAATGACCTCCAGCATCTGCGAGCGGGTCAGCCGCATGATCGGCGCGCTGATGTAGTAGGCCTGGGCCAGGGCCGGCCAGATCAGCTGCTTGAGGTTCTCCACCGGGTCGTCCAGCACCGACACGAACTCGAGCGGCGGCAGCCACCGGAAGAAGCGCACCAGCACGTACAGGATCAGGACGCCGGTGAAGAAGATCGGCAGGCTCAGGCCGCTGATGGACAGCACGCGCACCAGGTAGTCGAGCCAGGTGTTGCGGCGGGCGGCAGAGATGACGCCGAGCGGGATGGACCAGAGCGCGGCCAGCAGCAGCGTGAGCAGGGCCAGCTCGAGCGAGCGGGGCAGGCGCTCGGCCAGGATCTCGTTCACCGGGCGGCGCTGGCTGTAGGAGTAGCCGAAGTCGCCCCGCAGCACGCCGGCGAGCCAGTCGAGGTACTGGGTGATCAGGGGGCGGTCGAGCCCCAGCTCGGCCCGGATCTGGCGGATGTGGCGCTCCTGGATGGCGCTGGACTCGGAGCCCGTCTGGTACACGAGGATCTGGGCGATGTCGCCCGGGACCAGGCGCATGAGGACGAAGATCAGGAGCGAGGCGCCCAGGAGCGTGGGCACGAACAGCGCGAGGCGGCGAGCGACGTAGCTGCGGGCGATCACGCGCGGCAGCACCTCCCGGGATGACGGGGAGGAGGGCGTCCCGGACGGCTCCGGCGGTCAGTTCCCGGCGCGGGCCGCCCGCCGGCGGCGCACGGCCTCGGCCAGGGCGCGCAGCACCGGCACCGTCATCTCCCACCCCATGCAGGCGTCGGTGATGGACTGCCCGTACACCAGCCGGTCGGGCCGGACCAGGTCCTGCCGGCCGTCCACCAGGAAGGACTCCATCATCACGCCCACGATGCCGGTCTCGCCCTGGGCCAGCTGGGCGGCGACCTCGGCCGCCACCTGCGGCTGGCGCCGGTAGTCCTTCTCGCTGTTGCCGTGGCTCGTGTCGATCATCACGCGCGGCGGCAGCCCCGCGTCGCGCAGGGCCGCCAGCGTCTTCTGCACGCTGATGGGATCGTAGTTCGGGCCCGCCGCCCCGCCCCGCAGGATCACGTGACAGTCGGGGTTGCCCCGGGTGGCCACGATGCCGGCCAGCCCCTGCTCGGTGACGCCCAGGAAGCAGTGGGGGTGGGCGGCCGCGCGCAGGGCGTCGATGGCGATCTGCACCCCCCCATCGGTGCCGTTCTTGAACCCGACCGGCATCGAGAGCGCCGAGGCCAGCTCGCGGTGCACCTGGCTCTCGGTGGTCCGGGCGCCGATGGCGCCCCAGGTGACGAGGTCGGCGATGAACTGGGGCGTGATGGGGTCCAGGAACTCGCAGCCGGCCGGCAGGCCCAGGGCGACCAGGTCCAGGAGCAGGCGGCGCCCCTGCCGGAGCCCCTCGTTGATGGCGAACGAGCCGTCCAGCCGCGGGTCGTTGATGAGCCCCTTCCAGCCCACGGTCGTCCGCGGCTTCTCGAAGTACACCCGCATCACGATGCGCAGGTCGGCGGCCAGCTCGTCGGCCATGGCCCGCAGGCGCCGCGCGTAGTCCCTGGCCGCCGCCGGGTCGTGGACCGAGCAGGGGCCGACCACCACCAGGAGGCGGTCGTCCACGCCGTTCAGGATGTCGATGACTTCCCGGCGGGCCTGGGCGACCACCAGCGAGCCCTCCTCGGTGAGCGGCAGCTCCTCGAGCAGGATCGCCGGGGGCAGCAGGGGCCGGATGCTCTCGACGCGGAGGTCACGGGTCCTCATGGGCCCCACATTGTAAACCGGCGGCCGGCGCG
>JBBIIW010000224.1:0-5473 GCA_037446305.1 Candidatus Rokuibacteriota bacterium | reverse complement strand
CGGCCGCGCGGGGATGCCGGGCCCGGGTGAGGATCAGGCGTGCGGCGGCGGGGGCCAGCGCCCCGATCATGCCGGCCGCATCCTTGTCGGCCGAGGCGCCCAGGACGAGCGTGATCGGCCGGGCCGGGAAATGCTCGGCCAGCGAGGCGGCCAGCGCCCGGGCGCCGGCCGGGTTGTGGGCGCCGTCGAGGACGAGCGTGGGCTGGCCCGGGATGACCTGGAACCGTCCCGGCCACCACGCGCGCTCGAGGCCGGCGCGCAGGGCCGGCTCGTCCACGCCCAGCCGGACGGCGGCGGCGACGGCCAGCAGCGCGTTGTCGGGCTGCCAGGTCCCGGCCAGCCCCAGGCGGGCGGAGGACAGGCGCCAGCCCGGGCCCTCGCAGGTGATGACCTGGCCCTGCAGTGATCGCTCGTGGACGGTGACGTGGAGGTCGCGACCCTGCAGCCACAGGGGCACCCCGGCGGCCGCCGCCCGGTCGCGGATGATCCGGTCCGCCTCCGGCGCCTGCGCGGCGGAGATGGCCACGCCCGATCGGATGATCGCGGCCTTCTCCGCCGCGATGTCGGCCAGCGTGGGTCCGAGGATGGCCTGGTGATCGAGGGCGACCGGCGTGATGACCACGGCCCGGGGGCGCCCGACGGTCGTGGCGTCCAGGCGCCCGCCGAGCCCGACCTCCAGCACGGCGACATCCACGGCCTCCCGGGCGAAGTGATCGAGCGCCAGGGCGGTCGTGGCCTCGAACATCGTGGCGTCGAACCGGGCCACCAGGGTGGCCAGCGCCTCCACCCCGTCCACGAGGGCGTCCTCGGGGATCGGCTCGCCGTCCACCCGGATGCGCTCGCGGAAGGATACCAGGTGGGGCGAGGTGTACAGGCCCACGCGCCGGCCGGCCGCCTTCAGCATCGCGGCCAGGAGGACGGCCACCGACCCCTTGCCGTTGGTGCCGCCCACCTGGACCAGCCCGTACGCCTCTTCGGGATGCCCCAGGGCGGCCAGCAAGCCCTCGATGCGCTCGAGCCCGGGCCGCATCCCGGCGTGCTCGCCGCCCCGGAGCGCGAGCAGCCGGCCGACGGCCTCGGCGTAGGTCATTCCGCCGGCTGGTCGGCGAAGAACGCGAGCAGCCGGCGCAGCGTGTCCTTGAGCTGGCCGCGCTCGACGATGAGGTCGAGCTGGCCGTGCTCGAGGAGGAACTCCGAGCGCTGGAAGCCCTCGGGCAGCGGCTGGCGGATCGTCTCCGCGATCACCCGGGGGCCGGCGAAGCCGATGAGGGCGCGGGGCTCGGCCAGGATGACGTCGCCGAGCATCGCGAAGCTGGCCGTGACACCGCCGGTGGTGGGGTCGGTCAGGACGGAGAGGAAGGGCAGCCGCTCGGCACCCAGGCGCTCGAGGGCGGCGGACGTCTTCGCCATCTGCATCAGCGACAGGATGCCCTCCTGCATGCGGGCGCCGCCCGAGGCCGACACGATGATGACGGGCACGTGCTTGGCGATGGCCAGCTCGATGGCCCGCGTGAGCTTCTCGCCGACGGCCGAGCCCATGCTGCCGCCCAGGAACCCGAAGTCGAAGGCCGCCACCACCACCGGGAAGCCGCCGATGCGCGCCAGCCCGGTCACGACGGCGTCGCCCTGGCCCGACTTCTCGCGGGCGGCCCGCAGGCGGTCCCGGTACCGCTTCGTGTCCTTGAACCCGAGCGGATCCGCGGAGACGACGCCCGCATCGCGCTCCTCGAAGGAGCCCGGATCCGCCAGCTGCGCCAGCCGCTCCCGGGCGCCGATGCGGAAGGCGTACCGGCACTTGGGGCAGACCCGGCCGGCCCGCTCGACCTCCGCCCGGTAGACGATCTCCTTGCAGGAGTCGCACTTGATCCACAGGCCCTCGGCGATCACGACCTTGCGGCCGCGAGCCTCGCCCTCACCGTCCGTTCTGCGGCGGAACCAGGCCATGTCCTCTCCAGAGGGGGGTCACACCCCTCTCCGAGATCTCCCTCCTTGGGGGGCGCGGGCCCCGCCCGCGCCCGGAACCTCAGGCATCGCGCCGGCGGCGCCGTCGCGCGAGCCGCGCAGGGGGGCCTTCAGCGCGGCGATGAAGTCGCCCACCCGCGTCTCCAGATCGGCCGCCGCGGCGTGCTCCTCGACGAGGCGGACGATGGCCGAGCCGACGATCACGCCGTCGGCCAGGCGGCCGACCGCGGCCACCTGCTCCGGGCGCCCGATGCCGAACCCCACGCAGATCGGCCGGGTCGTCAGCAGCCGCAGCGCCCGCACCTGCTCCGGCAGGCCGGCCGGCAGGCTGGCCCGCTCGCCGGTCACCCCGGTCAGCGAGACCAGGTAGATGAACCCGCGGCTGCGGCGGGCGATGAGCCGCAGGCGCTCGCGCGTCGAGGTCGGCGCGGCCAGGTGCACGAGATCCAGCCCGACCGGCTCCGCCTCCGCCGCCAGCGGGCCCGCCTCCTCCGGCGGCAGGTCGGCGACGATCAGGCCGTCCACACCGGCCTTGGCCGCCGCTTCCGCGAACGCGCGCAGGCCGAAGGCCAGGACCGGGTTGTAGTACGTGAGCAGGACGATCGGGGTGCTCACCTCGGCCCGGACCGCCCGGACGGTCTCGAGCACCCGGGGTACGGACGCCCCGGCGGCCAGCGCGCGCTGGGCGGCGCGCTGGATCACGGGGCCGTCGGCCAGCGGGTCCGAGAAGGGCACGCCCAGCTCGATCACGTCGGCCCCCCGCCGCGCCAGCGCCACCGCCAGACGCTCGGTCACGGGCAGCGAGGGATCGCCGGCCGTGAGGTAGGCGACGAGCGCGCGCTCGCCGCGCGCCCGCAGGTCACGGAAGCGCCGCTCCAGCCGGCTCACCGCGGCGCGCCCTCGAGCGCCCGGGCCACCACCTGCACGTCCTTGTCGCCGCGGCCCGACAGGCCGACCACGATGGACTTGGTCCGGGGCAGCCGCTTGGCCAGCTGCATCGCGTGCGCCACCGCGTGGGCGGACTCCAGCGCCGGCATGATGCCTTCCAGCCGGGCCAGCGCCTGGAACCCCTCCAGCGCCTCCTCGTCGGTGACGGCGACGGCCTCGACGCGGCCCCGGTCCTTGTAGTACGCGTGCTCGGGGCCCACGCCCGGATAGTCCAGGCCGGCCGAGATCGAGTGGGCGGGCGCGACCTGGCCGTCGTCGTTCTGGAGCAGGTACGTCATGCAGCCGTGCAGCACGCCCACCCGGCCGGCGGTCAGGCTGGCGCCGTGGCGCCCGGTGGCCAGGCCGTGGCCGGCCGCCTCGACCCCGACCAGGCGCACCCGGCGGGCGCCGAGGAAGGGATGGAAGAGGCCGATGGCGTTGGACCCGCCTCCCACGCAGGCCACCAGCACGTCGGGCAGCCGTCCCAGCTGCCGGCGCGCCTGGGCCATCGTCTCGCGCCCGATCACGGTGTGGAAGTCGCGCACCATCATCGGGTACGGGTGGGGCCCGAGGGCCGAGCCCAGCAGGTAGTAGGTCGTGCGCACGTGGGTGACCCAGTCGCGCAGCGCCTCGTTGATGGCGTCCTTGAGCGTGCGGCTGCCCGCCTCCACCGGCGTCACGCGGGCCCCCAGCAGGCGCATGCGGACGACGTTGAGCGCCTGGCGCTCGACGTCCTCGGCGCCCATGTAGACCTCGCAGGCGAGGCCCAGCAGGGCGGCCGCGGTCGCGGTCGCCACGCCGTGCTGGCCGGCGCCGGTCTCGGCGATCACGCGCTCCTTGCGCATCCGCGTGGCCAGCAGCGCCTGCCCCAGCACGTTGTTGATCTTGTGGGCGCCGGTGTGGCAAAGGTCCTCGCGCTTGAGCCAGATGCGCGCGCCGCCCACGTGCTCGCTCAGCCGCCGGGCGAGGTAGAGGGGCGTGGGCCGGCCCGCGTACTCGCGGAGCAGCCCGGCCAGCCGCCGCTGGAAGCGCGGGTCACGGCGCGCCTGCCGGTACGCCTCCTCCAGCTCGACCAGCGGCGCCATCAGCGTCTCGGGCACGAAGCGCCCCCCGTAGGGGCCGAAGTGGCCGCGGGCGTCGGGCAGACGGCTCATGCCGCGCGCCGGACCTCGGCCACGAACCGCCGCAGGCGATCGGGGTCCTTCCGGCCGGGCCGGGCCTCGACCCCGGAGTTCACATCCACCGCGTAGGGTCGGACGACCGCGATGGCCTCCGCCACGTTGTCGGGGGTGAGGCCGCCGGAGAGGATCAGGCGCAGGCGCCGCGCCCCGGCCCCTCCCACCGCCGCGGCCTGCGTCCACTCGATCGGGGCCCGGGCCTCGCCCTCGCTCCAGCGCGCCGTCGTGTCGAGCAGGATCGCCGACGCCACCGGCAGGTACGGCTCGATCTGCGGCAGGTGCGCGAACCGGCGGTCCTCGGGCAGGCCGGCGATCGTCGAGGCGGGCGGCAGCTTCACGGTCTTGATCACGACCCGGTCGTGGGCCGCCAGGTCTTCCGGCGCCTCGTCGCCGTGGAACTGCAGCGCCCGGAGGCCGCAGGCCTCGGCGACGGCCTTGACGTGGCCCACCGGATGGTCCCAGAACACCCCCACCGGCGTGACGAAAGGCGGCAGGCGGCGGATGATGGCGGCGGCGGTCTCGGGCAGGACGTAGCGGGGCGTGCGCTCCACGAAGATGAACCCGAGTGCGTCGGCGCCGGCCTCCACCGCCAGCAGGGCGTCGTCCAGGTTGGTGATGCCGCAGATCTTGACCCGGGTCATTGTGAATGGGTGGGGCGAGACGCCCCCCCCATTTCCCCCCCGGCTCGCCCGGGGTGACTCGCGGCGCCAGTCGCCTCGGCGGGGGCCAGACGCAGCTCGCGGAGCTTCGCCGCGACGTCGGGGGCGGTCACCAGCCCCTCGCCGACGAGCACCGCGTGAGCCCCGGCCGCGACCACCTGCCGGACCTGCGCGGCCGTGAAGAATCCGCTCTCGCTGACCACCAGCGGGTCCGGCGGCACCAGGGGCAGGAGGCTCAGGGTGGTCTCCAGGCGGGTCTCGAACGTGCGCAGGTCCCGGTTGTTGATGCCGATGATGCCGGCCCCCGCGGCGAGCGCCGTCTCCAGCTCGTCGCGCGTGTGGCACTCCACGAGGGCCGCCAGGCCCAGCCCCTTGGCCGCCTGCAGGAGGTCGCGCAGCAGGCCCGGCGCCAGGATGGCCACGATCAGGAGCACGGCGTCCGCGCCGGCAGCCCGCGACTCCCACAGCTGGTACTCGTCCACCGTGAAGTCCTTGCGCAGGAGGGGCACGGGGACGGCCGCCCGCACGCCGCCCAGCAGGTCCAGGTGCCCCTGGAAGTACTTCTCGTCGGTCAGCACCGAGATGGCGGCGGCGCCGTGCGCGGCGTAGACGCGGGCCAGCCCGACCGGGTCCCAGGCCGCGGCCAGGACGCCGCGGGACGGCGAGGCCTTCTTGAGCTCGGCGACCAGGCGCACCTGACCGGGCGGCGGGCGCAGCGCCGCCTCGAAGTCGCGCGCCGGCGGCAGG
>JBBIIW010000223.1:0-5497 GCA_037446305.1 Candidatus Rokuibacteriota bacterium | reverse complement strand
GCCGCGTGCGCCCCGCGCGCGACGACAAGGTGCTGGCGGCCTGGAACGGGCTGGCCTGCCGGGCCCTGGCCGAGGCCGGCCGGGCGCTGGGGCGCCAGGACTACCTCGAGGCCGCGGTGGTGAGCGCCGCGTTCCTCCTGCGCGAGCTGCGGCGCGACGGGCGCCTGCTCCGGACGTGGAAGGCCGGGCAGGCGCGCCTCAAGGGCTACCTGGAGGACCACGCCATGGTGGCCGGGGCGCTGGTGGAGGTGTACGAGGCCACCTTCGACCGGCGCTGGCTGGAGGAGGCCGCCCGCCTGGCCGACGACATGCTGCGCCTGTTCTGGGACGACGGGGTCGAGGGGTTCTACGACACCGGCACCGATCACGAGCCCCTGATCGTCCGGCCCCGCAACCTCTTCGACAACGCCGTGCCCTCGGGCAGCGCGGCGGCCATCGAGACGCTGCTGCGCCTGCGCGTGCTGACGGGCGAGGACCGCTACCAGCGGCGGGCGCTGGCCGCGCTCCGGGCGATGGCCGACCTGATGGCCCGCCACCCGGCCGCGTTCGGCCGCTTCCTCTGCGCCCACGACTTCCACCTGGGGCCGGTCACCGAGGTGGCGCTGGTCCTGCCGCCGGGCGACGGTGCCGCCCCGCTGCTGGCCGAGGTGTTCGGCCGCTACCTGCCCAACCGCGTGGTGGCCGGCCTGGTGGAGGGCCAGGAGGCGCCGGGCATCCCGCTGCTCGAGGGCCGCCGCGCGCTCGACGGCCGCCCGACCGCCTACGTCTGCCGCAACTACGCCTGCGACGTTCCCACCACCGACCCGGCCACGCTGGCCCGCCAGCTCGACGCCGCCTGAGCCCGGGGTCGACCGTCCAACCGCGGGCCGCGGAGGTGGGCGAAGGCGCGGGAGCACGCCGGGCCGGTCACGAGGAGGCAGCGACGGCGACACCTTATGAGGCAGGTATGCCGGCTACTTCGCGGATCGTGAACCGCGGCGCCGGGCCCAGGTCCGGGCGCGCCACGGCGCCTGCCGAGAGGAGACGATGAGCGAGGAGGCCGTTCGGCAAAGGGATTCCGACCAGGTCCGCGCCTTCGTCCTCCGCGCCTTCTTCAAGAGTGAGCGCGAGCTGAACCTCGGGGCGCGGGGCCGATGAACGCGAAGGCGCCGGCCGCAGCGGGGTTCGGGCGGGAGCCGACCGTGGCCGTCTACCGGGGAATACTGGAGGCGTGGAACCGGCGCGATGCGGACGGGTTCGCGGCGCTCTTCACGGAGACCGGCAGCGTGGTCGGGTTCGACGGCTCGCAGATGAACGGCCGGCGCGAGATCGCCGAGACGCTGCGGGCGATCTTCACCGACCACCAGACGGCGCGGTACGTGGCCAGGATCCGGGAGGTGAGAGCGCTCGGCGGCGGCGCGATGCTCCTCCGGGCGGTGGCGGGCATGATCCCGCCGGGCAAGACCGAGATCAACCCGGCCGTGAACGCGGTCCAGAGCCTGGTGGTGGTGCCGGAGGCCGGGTCGGCGCGGATCGCCCTCCTGCACAACACGCCGGCCGCGCTGCACGGCCGTCCGCACTTGGTCGAGCAGCTGACGGCTGAGCTGACCGAGGTGGCGCGCCAGGGGCAGCTGGTCGGCGAGACGGGTCGAGACCTGACCCGGCGGCCTGGGTTCGGGCGGCCCGGGAGCGCGCCGAGGGGGTCCTGCGCCACCCGAGCCGGACGGTGTGGAGTACTGACCGGATACAGGGTCGGCCACTCGTCTGTCTTCTCGCGCCGCCAACCGCGGCCCAGCCGGCATCAAGAGCCCCGCTGACCGGATGGTCCTGCCATGAGCCGGATGCGGCAGCCCCATATCAGCGCGGGCTGTGGCGCGATAGCCTGCGGCGGCTCGCGGTGTATCCCAGCCCGACGCGTGAGCATCCGGGATCCGGCTGTATGTGTTGCTATTTACCGCCCGTTGGCGGAGGCAGGGCCGAGATACACCGAAGAGTGCGATAGCGTAGGGGAGTTCAGGAGATATAGCGTTCGGCGCATGGCGATCGAATCTGATACCCGAGGGCAGCGACCCTTTATGATCACTGAAGACGTCCGGATGACCGGCGGCGTCGAGGAGAGGCAGATCGCCCTCCCGCAGGCAAGGGTCGGTGGTCCAAGAGACGAAGCATCGGGGCAACCCCTCGCGATGACGGGGACCATCGTGGGTGCCGCAGGCGTCGCGGTTGGTGCGGGGTGGCAACGCCAGGCAAATCGTCAGCTCCACCTGCACTCGGACCGACGCGAACCATCGGGCCACCGCAGCGCGTCGCGGGTCGGCGTTTTGCCCCAGCAGCATCTGCGTCGCACCGAACCCGCCAGTAGGGGGGACGCGGCAAACCGTCGGCGGCGAAGCGAGGCGGCCCGGCCGGGCCGCTCACCGGCGCGTTCGCCGCATCAGCGGACCCCTGATCGTCCTCGTGGCTCAAATCGTATATCCTCAGGGTGCTGCCTCAGGGGCAGCCAGGAGGTGGGGATGACAGGTAGCACGGCTAAGCAGCGGGTGCTCGAAGCGATGGAACGGCTGCCAGCCGATGCCACGGTGGAGGACGCCATCGAGCAGCTAGTGCTCCTCGCCAAAATCGAGCGGGGTCTGGCCGAACTCGACGCTGGACAAGGAGTAGAACACAGCGAGGCAAAGCGCCGGCTCCTAAGCCCTGCTCGACGTCGCGGCGCCACTGCGTCGGCCGCCGATGGACCAGCTCGGTGAGCCACGCTTCGGCCGCCGGGCCGAGCTCCCAGAGGCTCTGGCGTTGGTAGTACAGCCGGGCGGGGCCGCCGCGCACGGCGTGGAGCATCGCCGCCCGGTGCTCGGGCAGCAGACTCAGCCGCTCGGGGCCGCGCGAGTGGCGCACGACCTGCCCGGTCTTCGTGACGATCTCGACGCGGTCCGGGTAGAGATGCAGCGTCGCCGTCTGCCCCAGCGTGGTCGGCGGCATCGAGTATTCATGGCCCTCGTGGCGGACGCGACTGCGGGCGGAGACGACGACCGGGATCTTCAGCGCGTAGGCGGCGGCCGGGAGCGGCAGCGGCCGCAAGCGAGCGCGCTCCTGGGGCAGGCGCGTGATCGGGATCTCGCCGGTGGCCCGATTGGGCCGCTGCGTGTTCGCGCTGGTGAGCCACTGCGCGAGCTGGCTCTCGAGGTCGGCCCGGTCGTGAAAGCGCCGGCAGCGGAAGAAGCTCTTCTTGACCCAGCCGACGAGATTCTCGACGGTGCCCTTCTGCTGCGCGGCCCGCGGCCAGCACAGCTCGGGGCGAAGCGGTAGTCGAGGGCGACCTGGCCGAAGATCGGGTTCCAGACGATGAGGTCACCCTTGCGGCTGAGGACGACCGTCGTGGGATTGTCCCAGACGGTGACCAGGGGCACCCCGCCGAACGCTTCGAACGCCACGAGCAGCGCGCGGATCAGTGTTTCTTCCTGCTCGTCGGGGACCACGCTGACGTGGGCGAAGCGGCTCCACTTCAGCCGGCTGGCGAAGAAGTGGATCCGCTCGCGGCCGCCGGCGGTGGAGCGCACGCCGATCTGCCCGAAGTCGGGCTGGCTGAACTCGCCGGCGACGCCCTCGAAGCGCACCAACGGCGCCATGGTCACCGGGCGCAGCCGGCGCACCAGCTCGTAGACGGCGCTCTGGCCGCCGGCATAGCCGTGCTCCTCGCGGAGCCGGCGGACGACCTCGCCGCTCGGCAGCGCGCCGTCCTCGGCCAGCCAGCCTTCGATGGTCGCCGCCCACGGCGTCGCGATGGACGGCCGGCCCACGCGGTGCTGCTGCACCAGGACCCTCGGTTCGCTCGTCGTTACGGGCGCCTTTCGCTCAATCCGCCGCACGCTGGCCTTGGACACGCCGGCCTTCGCCGCCACGGCGGCTTGGGCCATCCCGACTGCACGCAGGACGTGGATCTCATGCCGGGTCATGGCTTCGATCACCCCTCCCCCTTCTGGGCGCCGTCGGCTTGCGCCGCGCCCGAGAAGAACGTGACCTCAGAGCCGCCCGGGACCCATCAGAATTTCCGGAAAGGGAGGTATCAGAATTTCCGGAACCCGCAGCGAGTTCAGGTGTGCGGATGGTTGGCGCGCTCGTTCGGTGGCCTGCGAGGAAGCGGCCAGCGCAAAGACTCTGGAGCACGTGGTCGGAAAGTTCCCGACCCGTGACGCCAACAAGGGGGTCAGGGCGGCGTTCAAGCTGAGTCTGCCGGGCTTCCCCGTGGCCGTCGACGGTAGGGCATGTTGGACTGGGCGCGGGACCGGCCGGAGCCGCGGGAAGGGGCGGGGCAGGCGTCCAGGAGCGTCACCGGCACGGGGAGCGGCGGCCGGCGTCCGGCCCTTGACCGGGCGGTCCGGATCGGCGAGGGTAGCCCCGGCACCGGAGGCGTGACCATGCGAGGCGTCGTCTTCCTCGGCAACCGCAAGCTCGAGATCCGCGAGTTCCCCGACCCGACGCCGGGCCCGGGCGAGGTCGTCATCGCCATGCGGGCCTCGGGCATGTGCGGCAGCGACCTTCACTTCTACCGGGCGGCGGGGGCGGCCGGCGCGCTCGGGCTGGGCGGGCCGGGCGAGCCGATCATCGCCGGCCACGAGCCCTGCGGGGTGGTGGCCGCGGTGGGCCCGGGCGTGAGCCCCGCCCTGGTGGGCCGGCGGGTGATGAATCACCACTACAAGGGCTGCGGCGAGTGCCGGCACTGCCGCCTGGGCTGGTCGCAGCTCTGCCGGGCCGGCATCGTGGTCTACGGCGCCACGGGCCACGGCGGGCACGCCGACTACCTCCGGGTGCCGGCCAGCACGCTCGTCCCGCTCCCCGAGGAGCTCTCGTTCGAGGAGGGGGCGGCCGTCTCCTGCGGCACCGGCACGGCCTACGGCGTGCTCTCGCGCCTGGCCGTCTCGGGGCGCGACACGCTGGTCGTCGTGGGGCAGGGGCCGGTGGGGCTGAGCGCCACGCTGCTGGGCGCGGCCATGGGCGCCCGCGTGATCGCGGTGGACGTGGTGCCCGAACGGCTGGCGCTGGCCCGGGACCTGGGCGCCGAGCACGTGCTGGACGCCCGGCAGGGCGATCCGGTGGCGGCGGTCAGGGACCTCACCGCGGGCGAGGGCGCCGAGACTACCGTGGACTGCTCGGGCAGCAGCGAGGGACGCCTGACGGCCATCCGCTGCGCCGCCACCTGGGGCCGGGTGGGCTTCGTGGGCGAGGGCGGCACGGTGACCATCGACGTGAGCAAGGAGCTGCTGCGCAAGCAGCTCACCCTGCACGCCTCGTGGACCTTCAGCGCGGTCGGGCAGGAGGAGTGCGCCCGCTTCGTGGCCCGGCGCCGCATTCCGCTGGGCCGGCTGATCACCCACCGCTTCCGGCTGGAGCAGGCGGAGGAGGCCTACCGGCTCTTCGACACCCAGACCACGGGCAAGGGCGTCTTCGTCCTGTAGCCCACGCGCGTTCCGGCCCGGCCCCGCCGCCCCAGCCCCGGCCCCGCCGCGCCGGCCCCGGCGCCGCC
>JBBIIW010000222.1:0-5507 GCA_037446305.1 Candidatus Rokuibacteriota bacterium | reverse complement strand
CCCGGCTGCCGCCGGCCGGCCGCGACCGGGTCAGCGAACGGCGGGCCGGGGCGCGGAGGTCTCGGCCGGCTTCCGGAACAGCATCTCCCGGACCTGGGAGCGCAGCAGGGTCGAGTCGGAGACCTGGAGCCGGTCGAACATCCGGAGGATGTCCCGGTTCTGCAGGACCTCGCGCCGTCGGCTGGCCGCCGCCGGCCGAGCCCGGTAGCGCACGTGCTCCTCGTCCTCGATGACGTACCTCGTGTACGCGGGCTCGCGCGCGGGCACGGTGGCGAACAGGGCCAGGACCGCCCCGCCGGGCCGGATCAGGCGCGTCACCTGCGCGGCCAGGACGGCGGCGGCCGGCGGCTCCAGGTAGTCGAACAGGTCCCAGCACAGGACGACGTCGATGCTCTCGTCGGGCAGGGGCAGGCGGCGCTGCAGGAAGTCCGGGAACTGCTCGAGCGCGCCCTCCTGCACGTGCCGGTCCAGGTCGGCGTAGAGGTCCTCGATGTGGATCTTGCACGGCACGCGGTCGCCGAAGAACGCGATGTTGGCGCCGACCACCGGACCCAGGTCGAGCAGCTCGGCCGCCGGCCGGGCACCGAGCACCGCCAGGAGCCCGGCCAGGGCCTTGCTGCGATACACGGGCTCGGCAGCCGTCGGCGCGACGCTGGCGATCCGGTGCCCCCCGCTCAACGTCTAGACGCCGGCCAGCTCGTCCGAGGCCGCGACCGGGATCTTGTAGTCCGACCCGTTCGACCGGCCCGGCCGGGCGGCCGCCGCCTCCCGCCGCTGCATGTCGATGCTGCCGCGGAAGTGCGCGCCGTCGGCGATCGCCACCCGGGGCGCCACGATGTCGCCCTCGACCGACCCGTTCTGCCCGATGTCCACCTTCTCGCTGGCCGTGAGGTTGCCGTTGACCTGCCCGAGCACGATGATGGAGCGGGCGACGATCTGCGCGTTGATGCGCCCGTGGGGGCCGATGGTGACCACGTGCTCGCGCAGCTCGATCTTGCCTTCCACCTGGCCGTCGATCGTCAGGTCCTCGCCGCCGCTCAGCTCGCCCTTGATCACGATGCTCTTGCCGATCGTCACCAGCTCATCCCTCCCGGCGCGCGCGCCCCGCGGCCCGTCGGCACTGCCACCCAGCAGCGGCGACTCCGGCGACGTCGAAGTGTAGCCGCCTGACGTCCCCGCCGGCCGCGGCGCCTCGTCTCGTTTCCACATAGCCTCGTCCTCCCTCGGAGAAGGTGTCCCATAGGGTTCGGCCTCACAGGGTCGGTGACGGTTCACTATAGCAAGGCCTCCCCCGCGCTCTTCAAGGGAAGGACGCGGGAGGTTGCTGAAAATGGATGAAATCCGGCCGGTACCGCCCCGGCCCGGGCACGCATGCCGGCCCTCGGTGCGGCTGGTCCTACTCGACCAGGCGGGTCAGGATCTCCCCGGGCACGCTGGACCGCAGCCGGGGGAACGCTTCCAGGAGCCGGGCGATGTCGGCCAGGTCTTTCTGGCGCTTGCTCGGCCGGCGAGCGGGGTCCATGGCGGCCCAGACCTTGCCCTGCAGCGTGTCCTCGAGCCGGGCCACGGGCATCCGGATGCCCAGCACCTCTCGCGTCTCCGCCCGCTCCACGAACGCGGCGTAGCGAGGGTCGAGCTGGATCTGGACCCGAAGATCAGAGCCTGGCTGCGAGACGTTCAGGCTGTGCGGAAACGTCTCCACGGTGAAGTTGCGTCGCAGCAGCGCCTCAGCGTCCGGGACCTGGTCGAGGGCGACCGCGACGTCGAGATCCAGCGTGACGACGGGCTCGACGTAGGCGTTCACCGCCAGCCCGCCGACCACGCAGTAGCGGATGCCATGCTCGCTGAAGAGGGCGAGCAGCCGCTCGAGGAACCCGGCGCGATCGGCCGTCACGGCCTTCCAGAAGGCTCTCGCTCGCACGCTCCTCTCCGCTGGGGCATCGGGGCGCTGCGTCCTGCACCTATTATGGCAGCCCGGCCGGCCCTCAGTGCATGATGGCGCCGCCGGCCACGTGATGGCCTGGCCGGTGATGTACTCGGCTCCCGGCGAGACGAGGAACGCCGCGACCTCGGCCACGTCCTCGACGCTGGCCAGGCGGCCCAGCGGGACGGCAGCGGCGCGCTCGCGGATGCCCTGCGCCCGCAGCGCCGGATCGAAGGAGCCGTCGGGCCGGCGCCCCAGGTAGTCGAGCCGGTCGGTGTCGGCACCCCCGGGGCAGATGGCGTTGACCGTGATGCCGGCCGGGACCAGCTCCATGGCCAGGGCCTGCGTGAAGCCGATGAGCCCGAACTTCGAGGCGCAGTAGGCGGCCAGCCGCGCGTAGCCGACCTTGCCGCAGTTGGACGACATGTTGACGATGCGGCCCCGGATGCCGCGCTCGAGCATCACGCGGGCGACGGCCCGCGCACAGAGGAAGGCGCCCTTGAGGTTGACGTCGAGCACCGTGTCCCAGGCCTCCTCGCCCAGCTCGACCACGGGCACCCGGTCGGCGCCCGGCGGCGCCGCCGCGTTGTTGACGAGGATGTCGATCCGGTCGAAGGCCTCCAGGGCCGCCCGCACCGCCGCCTCGATCTGGTCGGCCGACCGCACGTCCACCAGCGCGGTGACGGCGCGGCGCCCGGCCTTGCGCACCTCGTCGGCCACCGCCTCCAGGCCGCCCCAGCCTCCGGTGGGCTTCGCCGCCACCACCTTGACGCCCGTCGGGGCCACGTCGGTGAGGACCAGGTCGGCGCCTGCGGCCGCCAGCCGGCGCGCGATCGCCCGGCCGAACCCGTGCTCGCCCCCGCAGCCCGTGATCATGGCCACCTTGCCTGCCAGCATCGGTCCATCCTCCTTCGCGACCGTGTGCGGCCATGATAGCCTTGGCTCCCACCGGGACGACGAATGCGCCCGCAGTACCGCGAGGAGCCCTGTCGCAGCGCGCTGAACCGGGTGCAGGGGATGCCCTTCCGCTGGTCCCTGAACCCCTACACGGGGTGCGCCCACCGGTGCACCTTCTGCTACGTCCGGGCGTTCGAGCGGCGGGCCGACCGGCCGTCCGGCGCCGGCTACGGGCAGTCCGTGCGGGTGAAGATCAACGTGGTGCCGGTGCTGCGGGCGGAGCTGGCCCGGCGGACGTGGCGGCGGGAGCTGGTGGCCGTCGGCGCGGCCACCGACCCCTACCAGCCGGCCGAAGGCTGGTACCGGATCACGCGCGGCTGCCTGGAGGCCTTCGCCGCCGTCCGCAACCCC
Source organism: Candidatus Rokuibacteriota bacterium (assembly GCA_037446305.1). Lineage (GTDB taxonomy): Bacteria > Methylomirabilota > Methylomirabilia > Rokubacteriales > CSP1-6 > JBBIIW01. The sequence continues at coordinate 2,275 of JBBIIW010000222.1, read as the reverse complement.
TTCAGCCTGATCACCCGGGGGCCGATGATCGTCCGCGACATCGACGTGCTGCAGGAGGCCTCGCGCCGGGCGGCCGTGGACGTCAACGTCTCCATCCCCACCCTCGACGAGGACATCCGCCGCAAGACCGAGCCCGGCACGGCGCCGGCCCGGCAGCGGCTGCGGGCGGTGCGGGCGCTGGTGGAGGCGGGCATCAAGGCCGGCATCGCCATCGCCCCGATCCTGCCCGGCATCACCGACCGCCCGGCCGGGCTCGCCCAGGTCGTCCGGGCGGCGCGCGACGCCGGCGCGACCCACCTCTGGTGCAACCTGCTCTACCTGGCCCCGGGCACGCGGGAGCACTTCCTGGAGCACCTGGCGCGCGACTGGCCGGAGCTGCTGCCCCGCTACCAGCGCCTGTACCGCGGGACGTACCTGCGCCAGGCCGACGCCGAGCCGATCCGCGCCTTCGTGAGCCGGCTGCGCGAGCGGCACGGCATCGCCGACCGCCGCCGGGCGCCGCTCGCTCCGCCGCCGGAGCCCGAGCAGCTCTCGCTGGCCGTCTGAGCCGGCCGTGAGCGAGCGGTTCGCGGGCACCGTCAACGCCCCCGACTTCCCGCCCGACGCCGAGTGGCTGAACGCGCGGGGCGCGCTGAGCCTCCAGGACCTCCGCGGCAAGATCGTCCTCCTCGACTTCTGGACCTTCTGCTGAATCAACTGCCTGCACCTGCTTCCGCAGTTGCGGAGGCTGGAGCGGAAGTGGCACCGGGAGCTGGCCGTCGTCGGGGTGCACTCGCCGAAGTTCATCGCCGAGCGCGACACCGAGAGCGTGCGGCAGGCCATCCTCCGGCTGAACGTCGGCCACCCCGTCCTCAACGACCGCAACTTTCAGGTGTGGCAGGCCTATGCCGTGCGCGCCTGGCCGACCCTGGTGTTCATCGACCCTCGCGGCAAAGTCATCGGCCGTCACGAGGGCGAGGCGCCGTTCGAGGCGCTCGACCGGGTCATCGGGGAGATGGTCGAGAGCTTCGCGGCGGCGGGAATCCTCGACCGCGAGCCGCTCGACCTCACGCGCCCGGAGACGCCGCCGGCCACGCCGCTGCTGTTCCCCGGCAAGCTCCTGGCCGACGAGCGCCGGGGTCGGCTGTTCGTGAGCGACACCGGCCATCACCGCATCATCGAGGCCACGCTGGCCGGCGAGGTGCAGCGGGTGATCGGCTCGGGCCGGCCGGGGCTCGGTGACGGCCCGGCCGAGGAGGCGGCGTTCAACCAGCCCCAGGGGCTGGCGCTGGCCGGCGACACGCTCTACGTCGCCGACACCGAGAACCACGCGCTGCGGGCCGTGGATCTCGGCACCGGCCGCGTCAGGACGATCGCCGGGACGGGCGAGCCGCTCATGGGCCCGCCCACGGGCGGGCCGGCGCGCGAGGTGGCGCTCAGCTCGCCGTGGGACCTGGCCGTGCTCGACGGGACGCTGTACGTCGCCATGGCGGGCCGCCACCAGCTCTGGGCGATGGCGCCGCCGTCTCGCTGTTCATGCTGCCGGTGCTGTTCGTGGTGGTCTGGCTCCAGCTCCGCTACCTGCGCCGCCTGGAGGGCGCCTGATGGCCGGCCGGAGGCGCGCGTGGTGATCGAGCGCCGCTGGAAGCGGTGGGTGTTCTTCCACGTCCCGCTGGCGCTGTTCGTGGTGGGCACCCTCTTCCCCTTCTACTGGATGCTGGTCACCGCCTTCCGCCCCGACGCCGAGCTGTACCGCTCCTGGCGGGCGGCCAACAACGCCCCCCTCTGGACCCTGAACCCCACGCTCGCCCACTTCCAGGACCTGCTGGCCAGGACCACCTTCCCCCGGTGGCTCTGGAACACGTTCTTCATCGCGGTGGTCTCCACCGCCATCTCGCTGGCCTGCGGGCTCCTGGGCGGCTACGCGCTGGCCCGGCTCCGGTTCCCCATGGCCGGCGCGCTGGGCACCGCCATCTTCGTCACCTACCTGGTCCCGCCCACCCTGCTGTTCATCCCGCTGGCTGACATCATCCGCAACTTCCGGCTGGGCAACACGCCGTGGGCGCTGATCCTCACCTACCCGACCTTCCTGATCCCGTTCTGCACGTGGCTCCTCATGGGGTACTTCAAGACCATCCCGCGGGAGCTTGAGGAGTGCGCCCGCATCGACGGCGCCACGCGCTTCGGGGCGATGGTCCGGATCGTCTTTCCCATCGCTGTCCCCGGGATCCTCTCGGCCGGGATCTTCGCCTTCACGCTCTCCTGGAACGAGTTCATCCACGCCCTGGTGTTCCTG
>JBBIIW010000221.1:0-5518 GCA_037446305.1 Candidatus Rokuibacteriota bacterium | reverse complement strand
TCGCGCCGGAGGATCCGGAGCTGCTCGACGGCTGGCGATTCGCCTGATGCGCCGGCGCGCCGCCATCGCGCTGCTGGCCGCGGTCGCCGCCGCCTGCACCGGGCCGGGCTTCGTGGCCCCGGGCGCCCCCTACGTGGCCACGCCGGAGTCCGTCGGGCGCGAGATGCTGCGCCTGGCCGGCGTGGGGCCGGACGATGTCGTCTACGACCTCGGCAGCGGCGACGGCCGGCTGGTGATCGCCGCCGCGCGCGACTTCGGGGCGCGCGGGGTCGGCGTCGAGATCGACCCGCGGCTGGTGGGCGAGAGCCAGGAGCACGCCGTCCGGGCGGGGGTCGCGCATCGCGTCCGCTTCGTCTGGCAGGACCTCTTCGTCACGCCGCTGCGCGAGGCGACCGTCGTCACCCTCTACCTGGGCGACGCGCTCAACCTGCGCCTGCGCCCCCGGCTCCTCGCCGAGCTCGCGCCCGGGACCCGGATCGTCTCGCACGACTTCGCGCTGGGCGACTGGCGCCCCGACCGCTCGGTGACGCTGCCCGGCCCGGGGCACGACCACCGCCTCCATCTCTGGATCGTGCCCGCCTCGGTCGAGGGCCGGTGGCGCCTCGCGCTCGCGGACGGACGCGACGGCATCCTCGAGCTCCGCCAGCAGTTCCAGACCGCCGCCGGCACGCTCACGGTGGGGGATCGGCAGGCGGCCGTCGAGGGCGGCGTCCGCGGCGACCGGCTGAGCCTGTCCGGTCCCGTCCGGCTCGACGGGCGCGTGACCGGGGCCACGGCCTCGGGGCAGCTCGTGGACGCCGACGGCACGCCGGTCGCGTGGACGGCCGGGCGGGAACCGGCCCGCTGAGGCCCCGGCGTCCCAGGACGATTTGTCCGGGCCGGCGGCACTATTTTCTGGGCGGCCAGCCGGTTATCCGTTAAGCTCCTTCGGCAGTGAAGTGCGCAGTAACCATTAGTCGACCCTCGCGTTTCTCGTCTCAGGGCCCCCGATGTCGCACCGCGGCACGGAACCGGCCCGGTCCTTGCAGGAGCGACGATCCGAACGATCTCGTCAGTGAGAGGGATCTGACATCATGAAGCTCACGCAGGAGGAACGTCGCCGGGTCTACCTGGCCCAGCGGGCGGCCCACCAGGCCATGCTCGATCGGCTCGACGATGCCCCGCCGCGCCCCGCCTCCGCGCCGGCCGCGCGCCGCTGGGTGGCGCGCATGCTCGCCATCGTCACGCTGATCGGCGGGGGCCTGCTCGCCTTCTCGGTGCTGGACTTCCATCCCCCGACGTCCATCGAGGCGCTGCTGCCCCGGCTGTGACCCGGGCCTGAGGGCCCAACCCTGCCGGCTGGTGTATCATGACGCCCTCGATCGGGGGCCGGCGTGAGCACCGCCCTCGCCACCGCCCGGCGCTGCCCGCTCCGTTCCGGCTTCCCGGCCGTCGCGTCGCCTCACGCAAGGAGGTCTCCATGGAGTCGGGCAAGGCTGCGTTCGCGGCCCTCACCGTCGGCAAGAAGGTGGAGGTGGCCAAGACCGTCGGCGAGACCGACGTCTACCTGTTCGCCGGCGTCACCGGCGACTTCGCCCGCAACCACGTGGACGAGGAGTTCATGCGACGCACCCGCTACGGGCGCCGCATCGCCCACGGCGCGCTGCTGATCGGCTACATGTCCCGGGCCTCCACGGCCATCTGCCAGGGCCTGCCGGGCACCATCGTCTCCTACGGCTTCGACCGCATCCGCTTCCCGGCCCCGGCCTTCATCGGCGACACGGTGACCGTCACCTACGAGATCGTGGACCGCGACGAGGCCGCCCTGAAGACGTTCGCCCGCGTCACCTGCACCACCCAGCGGGGCGACGTCGTGGCCGCCGCCACCCACATCCTCAAGGTCGTCGAGTGATGCTGGACCTCGTCGTCCGGGGCGGGCGCGTCGTCACGCCGCAGGGCGAGGGGGCCTGGGACATCGGCGTCCAGGGCGAGCAGATCGCGGCGGTGGCGGCGCCCGGCACGCTCGGCGAGGCGGGGCGGGTCGTGGACGCCACCGGCATGGTGGTGGTGCCGGGCGGCATCGACCCTCACACGCACCTGGCCCACCCGATCATGAGCCACCCGGAGGAGCCGGGCCTCACCCTCGGCCCGGAGGACGACACCCGCGGCATGCTCTTCGGCGGGACGACCACCCACATCGACTTCGCCTACGTGCGGCCGGGGGACGACATCGGGGACGCGATCGAGCGGCGGGCCGCCCGCTGGAAGGGCAACGCCTACACCGACTACTCGTTCCACGTGGTCCTGGCCGGTCCGCTGCCCCTCGAGACCTTCGACGGGATCGCGGAGGCCGTCCAGCAGGGCTTCCCCTCGTTCAAGGCCTTCACGACCAACATCCTGCCGCCGCACCCGAAGCGGCCCGGCAACCGGCTCGACTTCGGGCGCATCCAGCATGCCATGGAGAAGATCCGGGCGGCCGGCGGGCTCCTGGCCGTGCACGGCGAGGACGAGGACGTCGTGCAGTTCCTCTACGAGAAGCACCGCCGACAAGGGCGCACGGAGGGCTGGAACCTGCACCTGGTCCACACCAAGCTCTCCGAGCTGCTGGCGTTCCGGCGCACGGTGGCCGTGGCCCGCCACACCGGCTGCGCCGTGTACTTCGTCCACACCTCGGCGCGCGAGGGCGTGGAGACGATCCGGGAGGCGCGGGCGGCCGGCCTGCCGGTCTACGGCGAGACCCTCCACCAGTACGCCTGCTTCAACGCCGAGCACTACCGGACGCCGCGCGGCTTCTGCGCCCACACCTACCCGTCGCTGAAGCTGCCGGAGGACCAGCAGGCCCTGTGGGACGGGCTGGTCCGCGACGGGCTGTCCACGCTGGCCACCGACGAGTACCCCACCAGCCTGGCCCTCAAGCTGAAGGGCCGGACCATCGAGGACGTGACCGGCGGCAACCTGGGGGCGGAGGCCCGCATGGGGATCGCCTGGACCGAGGGCGTGGTGAAGCGAGGCATGTCGCTCGCGCGCTTCGCCGACATCACGGCCACCAACGCCGCCCGCATCTTCGGCCTCTACCCGCGCAAGGGCGTCATCGCCCCCGGCAGCGACGCCGATCTCGCGCTCATCGACCCGTCCATCCGGAAGACGCTCACGCGCGACGACTTCCACGTGAGCGACTACAGCCCCTGGGAAGGCTGGGCGGTCGAGGGCTGGCCGGTCATGACGATCCGGCGCGGCCGGGTGGTCGTCGAGCGCGGCCGCCTGCTCGCCGACGCCCGCGACGGCCGCCTGCTGCCGCGCCGGATCGCCGGCGACGTCCTGGCCCGCCCGGTCTGCTGATCCGTCGTCCGCCCCCGCCCGCGTAGCCCCGGCGTCGCCCTCCGCCGGCACTAGAACCTTTAGGTGAGCTGAGGCGCCCGCCCCGGCCGCGGTGCCGGGCTGGCGCGCGCCGGTGACCATCCTTGGCAGCGCCGGCCGGCGGAACTGCGCGTCGCGCCGACCATCGCGGGCGGGAACGATCCTTGCCGTACCCCGAGGTGGCCCGAGCGCGGGCTCATGAAGCAGATGGCTCATCAGGGGGGCATGTGTGCGACCGACGCTGACGAGGTCTCTGGCTCTGGCTCTGGGGACTGCGCTGGCCGTGCTCGCCACGGCACCGGCGCAGGCGCAGGTGAGTCCCGGCAACGGCAAGCCGCTGCCGGCGGCCGCGCGGCAGGCGCCGCCGTTCCAGGCGCTCACCGGCGATAGCGGCAGCAGCAGCGGCAGCAGCGGGCCGGCGGTGCGGATGGTGACGGGGACCGTGACCGACGCCGGCAGCTACGGTGGGGGCTACTCCGTCACCGTCATCCCCGCCGGCAGCGGCGGGACCAGCCTCACCGGCACGGTGAGCCTGTTCACCGGCTCCACCTCGATCCTCGGCAACGGCACGCGCTTCCGGTCCGAGCTGATGCGCAACCAGTACATCATGGTGCCCGACTCCAGCTCGCCCGTGGGCTTCGACTTCTACCGGGTGTCGCACGTGAGCTCGGACACCCTGCTCACGCTCGCGCGCGCCTACACGGGCTCGACCGTGAGCGGCGCGACGGCCGTCAAGAACATGACGCTCTTCAACACCTGGCGCATCGTCTTCGACCAGCCGTTCCCGAACCCGCCGGCCCTGACGGCCACCGCCCGGGGCCAGGAGCCGGCCACCGGCGACCTGCCGCACGCGAATGTGATGCAGATCAAGCAGGCGGCGCCCGACGCCGTGGAGGTGTTCCAGTACCAGGCGCCGTTCGAGCCCTACCTGCCCGGCGCCAGCGCGCCCTTCGATTTCGTGGCCGTCGGCCAGTAGCGACCCGGCCGGGGAGGCGGAGCGCCCGTTCCGCCTCCCCGGGCTCCACCGTCAGAAGACCGCGATCGGATTGACCGGCGAGCCCGTCGCCGCCGGCAGCCGCAGGGGCGCGATCGTGAGCAGGAACTCCCATCGCCGCCGCTGGGCGCACGCCCGGGCCAGGTCCTCCAGGTTGGCGTTGTCGATCAGCCAGAGCCCCATGGCCACCAGGGCCACCACGTGGAGCGCGTTGCCGAGGCGCGGGTAGGGCAGCGGCGTCACGTCGTTGTGGGTGTCGGTGCCCAGCATGGCGACGCCGCGCTCGCGCAGCCAGGGCGCGGCCGCCACGTGCACGGCCGGTGAGCCGTCCCGGAGCGGGTGCCGGGGCCCCTCGGCCAGCCGCCGCGCGTAGTACCCGGTCCGGACCAGCAGGACGTCGCCCTCCTCGACCCGCACCCCCTGCGCCCGCTCGGCCGCCTCCAGGTCCTCCGGCATGACGCCCTCGCCCGAGGCCAGCCAGCGCCCGCGCAGGGCGGCCACGTCCAGCAGGACGCCCCGGCTCACGACGCCGTCCCGGAGCAGCTCCACCGACTCCACCTGGGCGCCCTCGCGCGAGGTGACCAGGTTGCAGGAGCGCCCGTTGTAGAGCCGTCCCTGCCAGAAGTAGTGGGCGGGGGTGTCCACGTGGGTGATGGTGTAGCCGTGGAACACCATCCCGATGAACTCGGCGGCACCGCGGCGCTCCAGGACCCGCTCGGGCGAGGCGGTGTCGCGCCCCTCGCCGCTGTCCACCATGAACCGCAGGGGCTGGAAGGTGGTGTCGGCCGTGATCTCGGTGGAGATGGGACGCGCGCATGTCACCGGGATCCCCTCCCGGACCAGCCGGGCCGCCTGGACGCGACGGGCCGGGGTGACCAGGTTCAGGGTGCCGAGCTGGTCCTCCGCGCCCCAGCGTCCCCAGTTGCTCAGACTGTCCATCATGCGCACGACGTCGCTCTCGCTCGGGATCTGGCCCATGCCTGCTCCTGGATCACGGCGCGCGGCCGGGATGACCGGCCGCCACTATACCCGAGGCGCGCGCCGGCCGCCGTGGGTCGGCCGGGGCCGGGCACTCCCGTTGACAGGCGCGCCGGGGGCCGCCTAACGTCGCCGGCATGACCTGGACCCCGCCGCCGCCCCGGCCCGCGCATCCGTTCTACATGCACGACGCCATCCACGCGCAACCCG
>JBBIIW010000220.1:0-5520 GCA_037446305.1 Candidatus Rokuibacteriota bacterium | reverse complement strand
CAGCATCCCCAACCTGGAGGTGGACTGGGTCTACCACGAACCGGGCGTGCCGGTGGGGTTCTGGCGCTCGGTCGGCGCCTCGCAGAACGCGTTCGTCGTGGAGTCCTTCGTGGACGAGCTGGCCCAGGCGGCGGGCAGGGATCCCCTCGAGTACCGCCGGGCGCTGCTCGGCAGCGCGCCGCGCCACCGCGCGGTGCTGGAAACCGCGGCCCGGCGGGCCGGGTGGGGGACGCCCCTGCCGCCCGGCCGGGCCCGCGGCCTCGCGGTGGCCTTCTCCTACGGCAGCTACGCGGCCCAGGTGGCCGAGGTCTCGGTCGACCCTCCGGGCCGGGTCCGCGTGCACCGGGTCGTCTGCGCCGTGGACGTGGGCCTGGCCGTCAACCCCGACCAGGTCCGGGCGCAAATGGAGGGCGGCATCGTCTACGGGCTCACCGCGGCGCTCCACGGGGCCATCACGATCGACCGCGGCCGGGTCGTGCAGTCCAACTTCCACGACTACCCGCTGCTGCGCATGGACGAGGCGCCCCGGATTGAGGTGGAGATCCTCGAGTCCGGGGACTTCGTCGGCGGCGCCGGCGAGCCGGGCGTGCCGCCCATCGCTCCCGCCGTGGCCAACGCCCTCGCCGCGCTCACCGGTATCCGCATCCGGTCCCTGCCGATCCGGCCCAAGACCCTGCGGCGCGCGTGAGGGGCGGCCCGGCGCCGCCGGACCGCCCGGACGTCCTCACGCCCGCTCCACCAGGTACAGGTGCGAGAGCATGTCCACGTAGATGTTGCCGTCCACCACCGGCTCGCCCTGGCGGTTCTTCTGCAGGCCGCGCACCCACGGCTTGGCGGCCGCGTAGCGGACGGTCCACGCCACCGGGACGTAGCCCACGTCGGTCTGGAGGATCTCCTCGGCCCGCCGGTAGTGCTCCAGGCGCTTCTTCGGGTCGCGCGTGTCGCGGCCGGCCTCCAGCTCCCGGTCGAAGGCCTCGTTGACCCAGGCCTGGCGCCGGCCGGTCGTCTTCTTGCCGTAGAACGTGTCGAAGTACTCGTTGTGCGGGTCGGGGTAGTCCATGAACCACCGGATCCACACGAGCTGCAGCTCCTGCTTCCAGAGCCGCTCCCGGAACACGCGGGGCTCCAGCACCTCCAGCTCGGTCCGCATGTTGAGGTGCTCCAGCAGCACGGCCTGCACGGCCTCGGCCAGGGGCTTGGAGCCCAGGGCCTCGTCCCGCATGGACAGCACGATCCGGGGCCAGTTCTTGCCGCCCGCGTACGGCGTCCCCTGGAGTGCGGCCAGGGCCGCCTTCGGATCGAAGCGCTGGAGGGCGCGGATCTGCGGGTCGTCCAGCGCCCCCGGGAACCCCGGCGGGATCATGGCGTGGGCCGGGATGGCGAAGCCCTGGGCGACCTTCACGACGTTCTCGCGGTCGATGGCGTGGGCCACCGCCCGGCGGACCTTCACGCTGTCGAAGGGCGGGATGGTGACCTGGGGGATCAGGTACCAGGTGCCCGGGAAGGGATAGCGGAACGTCTCCCTGGACAGCCGGGGGTCGGCGCGGAAGCGCAGCAGGTCGGCCGGCTGCAGGGGCGACAGGTACACCTCGCTGTTCTCGTAGGGCGCCGCGCCGGACTGCACCGGGATGATCGGAATGATCACGCGCTCCAGCGTGACGCTGCCGGCCCCGAAGAAGTGCTTGTTCTTGCGCAGCACCATCACCCGGTTGTGGTCCCAGGTCTCCAGCACGAAGGGGCCGTTGCTGACGATGTTGGCCGCCTCCGTCCACCGGTCGCCGTGCTTCTCCACCGAGGGCCGGTGGGCCGGCAGCGCCGCCAGGTACGCGGTCAGCACCGGGAAGTAGCCGCGCGGGCCCTCCAGCGTCACCTCCAGCGTCCAGTCGTTCGTGGCCCGCACCCCCACCTGGCCCGGGTCCTTCACCCGGCCCTTGTTGAAGGCCTCGCCGTTCTTGATGTCGTAGAGGAAGGCCGCGTAGGGCGCGGCGGTCGCCGGATCGAGCTGGCGCGTCCACGACCACGCGAAGTCGCGCGCCGTGCACGGGCTGCCGTCCGACCACCGCGAGTCCTTGCGGAGGTGGAAGGTCCACACCGAGCCGTCCTTGTTCGGCGTCACCTTCTCGGCGACGTAGAGGACGGCCTGGTGGTCGGCGTTGAACTTCATCAGCCCGGCGAACAGGGCGGGGACGCCGCTGCAGTAGAGGTCCTTGTTGAAGTCGTGGCTGGACGGGTCGTTCTGGTACCAGCCGCCCCCGCCGTACCGCAGGGTCTGGTCGGCGGCCAGCTTCTCGCCCGGCGCCAGCCGGGGCGCCGCGTCGGCGGGCCGCACGTTGAAACCGGCCGTGCCCATCGCCGCCAGCCCGGCGGCGATCCGCAGGAAGTCGCGCCGGCCGACGCCGGCGGCGGCCAGGCGGCTGGCCAGGAGCTCGAGCTGCGCGTCCGCGATCCGGGGTCTCGCCATGGGCTCCTCCTTCACTTCAGCTTGGGGTCGAGGGCGTCGCGGATGCCGTCGCCCAGGAAGGTGAACGACAGCATGGTGATGGCGATGGCGATGGACGGGAAGACGCACAGGTGCCAGGCCGAGCGGAGGTACTGCTGCCCCTCGCCCACCATCTGGCCCCACGAGGGCGTGGGCGGGTTGATGCCCACCCCGATGAACGACAGGGCGGCCTCGGTGAAGATCGCCTCCGGGATCCCGAACGTGACGGCCACCACGATCGGGGTGAGCGCGTTGGGCATGATGTGGCGGCCCAGGATGCGGCCGGCGCCGCCGCCCAGGCTGCGGGCGGCGTCCACGAACTCGGTCTCCTTGAGGGCCAGGACCTGCGCCCGCGTCTGGCGGGCGACGTTGACCCAGCCGGTGAGCCCGATGGCGATGAAGATGTTGGCCAGGCCGGCGCCGAGCATGGCCATGACCAGGATGACGAACAGGAGCCGCGGGAAGGCGTACATCACGTCCACGAAGCGGGTCAGCAGCAGATCGGTGCGGCCGCCCGCGTAGCCGGCCACGGCGCCGATGGGGACGCCGATGAGCACGATCAGGACCTGGGCGCCCAGGCCGACGATCATGGAGACCCGGGCGCCGTGGATGATCCGCGAGAGCAGGTCGCGGCCGAGCTGGTCGGTCCCCAGCGGGTGGTCGCGGGACGGCGCCTCGCCGAGCCGGGCGAAGTCGGTCCTGGTGTAGGGGTACGGCGCCAGCACGTCGGCGAAGAGGGCCACCAGGCAGAGCAGGAGGACCACGCCGCCCCCGACCACCGCCAGCCGGTTGCGCCGCAGGCGCCGCCAGCCGTCGCGCCACAGCGTGCTGGCCCGGATCTCGGGCCCCGGCGCCTCGGCGACGAGGGCCGGGACGACCTCCAGCTCGGTCCCCGGCGCGACCCGGCTCAATACCTGATGCGCGGGTCGAGGACCCCGTAGAGCAGGTCGACCACCACGTTCATGACGGCCAGGAAGGCCCCGTAGAGGAGGACGACCGCCATGATCATCGGATAGTCGCGGCCGGTCATGGACAGCACGAAGAAGCGTCCCAGGCCCGGCACCCGGAAGATGGACTCCACGAAGAACGACCCCGTGCCCACGGCGGCGAACATCGGACCCAGCAGCGTGACGACGGGGATCAGGGCATTCTTCAGGGCGTGCTTGACGATGACGCGCGGCTCGGCCAGCCCCTTGGCTCGGGCCGTGAGCGTGTAGTCGGCCCGGATGACCTCCAGCATGCTGGCCCGCGTGAACCGGGCGATGAGCCCCATGGGGGCCAGCGCCAGCGTGATGGTCGGCAGCACCCAGGCCCGGGGCGAGTCCCAGCCGCCGGTGGGGAACAGCGGCACCACGAGGGAGAACATCGCGATCAGGAAGACGGCCAGGACGAAGTTGGGGACGGCGACGCCGAAGGTGGCCAGGCTGACCGACACGTAGTCCCAGACGCGGTTCTGGTAGACGGCGGCCAGGACGCCCAGGGTCAGGCCGCCCGCGACCGCCACGGCCAGGGCCAGGGCGCCCAGCATCAGGGAGACGGGGAAGGTGTCGGCCAGGATCTCGCGCACCGTGCGCGTCTTGTAGACGAAGGACTGCCCGAAGTCGCCCTGCGCGGCCCTGGCCACGAAGATGGCGAACTGCTCCCAGAGCGGCCGGTCCAGGCCGTAGGCGCGGGCCAGGTTCCGCTGGGCCTCCGGCGACAGCGGGTTGGCGCCCTCGGCGACCGGGTCGAGCGGGCTGCCCGGCGTGGCGTGCATCACCAGGAAGGTCACCAGCGCCATGGCCAGCAGGGTGGGGACCAGCCACAAGATCCGACGGGCGGCGTAGGTCAGCACCATTCGCCCCGGGCTGAGGGGCAGTATTCGGGACCGGGCGCGCGAAAGTCAAGCACCCCGAGGTGGCGCGGCCCGGCGGCGCCTCCTACAATAGCGGCACCCCGGGGCAGGGAGGCGCGGATGCGAAAGCGAGTGGCGGTGGAGACGGCGGCCGAGGCCTACCTGGAGCTGCTGGCCGCGCGCGGCGTGGAGTACTTCTTCGGCAACGCGGGGACCGACTTCGCGCCGATCATCGAGGCGTACGCCCGGCGGCAGGCCCAGGGGCAGGTGCTCCCGCGGCCGGTCACGGTCCCCCACGAGATCCCGGCCATCGCCATGGCGCACGGCTACGCGATGGTGACGGGCCGCCCCCAGGTCGTCATGGTCCACGTCACCGTCGGCACCGCCAACATGGCCAGCGGGGTCATCAACGCGGCCCGGAGCCGGACGCCGATCCTGGTCACTGCCGGGCGTACCCCCCTCACCGAGGCCGGGCTGCCCGGCTCGCGCAACCGCCACATCCACTGGGCCCAGGAGGCCTTCGACCAGGCGGGCATGGTGCGGGAGTACGTCAAGTGGGACTACGAGCTGCGCCTGGGCCTGCAGCTCGAGACGGTGGTGGACCGGGCGCTGGCGGTGGCCGCCAGCGCCCCGGCCGGCCCCGTGTACCTGACGCTGCCGCGCGAGGTCCTGGCCGAGCGCCTCTCCGAGATCGAGTACTTCGACCCGCCGCGACTGCGCCCGGCCTCGCCGCAGGTGGCCGATCCGGCGGCGGTGGCCGAGGCCGCGGGCATCCTGGCCGCTGCCCGCGCCCCGATCGCCATCGCCAAGTCCTCGGGCCGGGACCCTCAGGCGGTGCCGGCGCTGGTGGCGCTGGCCGAGACGCTCGGCATGCCGGTCTTCGAGCAGTTCTCGACGCACCTGAACTTCCCGCAGTCCCACCCGCTCTACGGAGGCGTCGACCCGGGGCCGCACCTGGCCGGGGCCGACGCCATCCTGGTCGTGGAGGCCGACGCGCCCTGGTTTCCCGACCTCGAGGCGCCGCGGCCGGAGACGCCGATCATCCAGATCGGCGACGACCCGCTCTACAGCCGGTACCCGATCCGGGGGTTCGCGACCGACGTGGGACTGGCGGGCGCGCCTCGCCTGACGCTGGCCGCGCTCACCGACGCCGTCCGCGCGGCCGGGCTGGACCGGGCGCTGGTCGCCGAGCGCCGCGCCCGCTGGG
>JBBIIW010000219.1:0-5546 GCA_037446305.1 Candidatus Rokuibacteriota bacterium | reverse complement strand
CCGTGGCAGGGGCGGGCGTGGCGGCTTCCGGGCCCCCGCGGGATTGTCCCCGGAGAAGGGCCGGCAGGGCAACAGGGGGGAGGCGCGCTTGCCGGCCGGCGGCCCCGGGATGCTCAGCCGGTGAAGGCCGCCCGCACGGCCTCGTGACGCTCGGCGAGCGACCCGCACACGAGGCGGCACAGGCGCTCCAGGCTGGCGTCGGCGATGCGATAGCGGGTGAACGCGCCGTCCCGGCGGCGCGCGACCAGCCCCTGCTCGAGCAGCAGGGCCAGGTGCTTGCTGGCGTTCGCCTGCGAGGCGCCCGTGATCGCGCACAGCTCCTGCACGGTGCGCTCCCGCTCGAACAGCGCGTGGAGCAGGGCCAGGCGCGTGGCGTCGCCCAGCGCCCGGAAGCGCTGGGCGAGCACCTCGAGCGCCTCGCGCGGCAGCGCGACCTGGCGCGGGCGCCGCCGGGTCGTCACGCCTTCCTGTCCGTCGGGGACGCCGCGGTGGGAGCGGCGCAGGTGGGGGTCCCGGCGGCCGGCGCCGCGCACACGGCGCCCTCGTCGGCCGGCGCGCCCAGCGGCCGGTTCCAGGGCATCTTCATCAGCAGGAGCGCCAGCCCGCACGTCCCGGTGGCCCCGGCGAAGGTCAGCCCGGCGCCGAAGAAGGCCGACAGCACGAGGAACCAGGGGTTGACGAGGGTGCCGAGCGCCACCCCGGTGAGGACCATGGTGCCGGCGATCAGCTGCACCTGACGGTCCACCGGCAGGCGCCTGCGTCCCACGCGGAGCGGCAGCCCCGCGCGCCGCCAGGCCTGGACGCCGCCCTCGAGCACCCGCGCCCGCCGCCCGGCCCGGGCCAGGGTCTCGGCGGCGATGGTGGCGCGCACGCCCGTCCGGCACACCACCACGACGTCCGCCTGGTCACCGAGCTCCTCCAGGCGGGCGTCGAGCTGGTCGAGCGGGATGTTCACGGCGCCGGCGATGCGCTCGCTCTCGAACTCGAGCGGCGTGCGCACGTCGAGGAGCAGGGGCGTGGCGCCGCCGTCGCGGAGCATCTGGAGGTCGCGCGGCGCGACGGTCGGGGCCTCGACGGCCTCGCCCAGGTTGTGGCGCAGGATCGCCGCCATGTTGGCCGGCGGCGCGGCCTTGCCGGCCAGGCGGGCCACCAGGGCCGCCCGGTCGCGCTCGCGCAGGAGTGGGTTGTGGGCCTTCTCCTCGCCGATGGTCGTCGTGGGCCGCCCGACGTAGTCGTGGCCCGGGTGCACCACGGTCGCATCGGGGAGGGCCTCCAGGGTGCGGAAGGTGTCGAAGAGATCGGAGGCGCTGCCGCCCATGAAGTCGGTCCGGCCGGCGCCGCCGGCGAAGAGGGCGTCGCCCGTGAAGAGGTGGTCGTCGATCAGCAGGGCCAGCGAGTCCGGCGTGTGGCCGGGCGCGTCCAGCACGCGGATCGATCGTGTCCCGAACGGGACGACGTCGCCACCCCTGACGCGCCGGGCGGGCGCCCTGAGACGGGAGGCGGCGTGCGCCAGGATGGTGGCCTCCGTCCGCTGCGCCAGCCTCCGCACGCCCGAGAGATGGTCGGCGTGGGTGTGCGTGTCGAGGACGTACGCCAGCCGGGCCTCACGCGCCCGGAGCGCCTCCAGGAACTGGTCCACCTGGTCCAGGCGCGGATCGACGGCCAGCGCGAGGCGGCTGGCCTCGTCCACGACGAGGTAGCCGAGGCAGCCGGCCTCCGCCCGGAACGTCTCGATGGTGAGCGCGGTCGCGGCCCCGGTCAGCGTGCTCATGGCGCACCTCCTGCCCGCACCATATAACCATATGGTCAATCAGTCAAACCAGCGCCGCCGCCCTCCGGTCACCGCGGCCGTCGGGAGCGGGAGGTCAGGAGCATCGCCCGGGTCGGTCCAGGCCGCGAACCGGCGAGGCGTCCCGGCGAGATGCTCCCTGGTGCCGGCCTTGCGGACCGTCAGGCATTCGCGTTCGGGCCGCACCGCACCCGCCCCGGCGTCCTGGGCTGACCGACGCCCCGCCTCGTTGCCCGCATCGCCGTCATGCGAACTCTGCATTGGCGTTCGTCCGGCTCGGGGCGGAGGATCGCTGGCGGAGGACGGTGAGACTCATGCGGCGATTCATGAGGCTGGGAATGGTGGTAGCGGGCCTGGCGGCGACCGTGGCCGGCTGCCGGTCCGATCAGGCTGCGCTCGCCGACCACGCGGTCGGCGAGCGTGTCCGCCACGTGGCCGCCGACGTCGGGGGAGTCGTGCCCCGTCGGCTGGAGCTGTCCGAGTTCGTCTTTTCCGATCCGGCGCGGCTGGCGTCGACCCCGGGCCCGTTCATCGGGCGGCTGGTCCTGGTGGCCGACGTGGAGCGGGGGCCGGACGGCGCAACCAGCGGCACCGTCCACGGGTATGCCGAGCGCGCACGCGAGGACGGGCCACCGGTTCAGTACCGGATCGCCGGGCGCATGCTGCGGCGGGCCGCGGCGCCGGCGACGAGTCTCGCCCAGTTCGACTTGACGGCGCTCTACACCGGGCGCCGGGTCGACCGGGCCCCCGAGCCGCCGGGAGCGGTCCGCTACAGCCTGCCGTTTCGCCTGCTGGTGGACGACCGGACCGGGGCGGCGGAGATCACGCGGCGGCCGGCGCCGTGACCACGCCTCGGCGACGGGCGGAGGTCAGCCCGCCCCGGGGCCGTGCGCCACGGCGCGCCGGCCGGAACCCTGACGACACACGACGAGGTGCGGAGATGCCTGGAGCGGCACGTCTGCAGTCCCCGGCCGCCGTCATCGCCTGCGGCGGCCTGGTGATCGCGCTGAGCATGGGCGTCCGCCACGGATTCGGCCTGTTCCTGCCCCCGATGACGGCGGCGCACGGATGGGGGCGGGAGCTGTTCTCCTTCGCGCTGGCCGTTCAGAACCTGGTCTGGGGGCTCAGCCAGCCGCTCTTCGGCATGCTGGCCGACCGCTTCGGGTTCGGCCGGATCGTGACCCTGGGCGCGGCCTGCTGGGTCGTCGGCCTGTCCCTCATGGCCCGCGCGGCGACGGGCCTGGAGCTGACGCTCAGCGCGGGGCTGCTGATCGGCCTCGGGCTCGGCGGCACCGCGTGGGTGGTCCTCGGCGCGATCGCCCGCCGGGTGCCCGCCGCGCGCCAGAGCGAGGCGCTGGGCCTGGCCAGCGCCCTGGGGTCGGTCGGGCAGTTCGTGATGCTGCCCTATACCGGCGCCCTCATCTCCACGCTGGGCTGGGCCACGGCCCTGCCGGTGCTGGCGGCGACCAGCTCGCTGATCGCGGTCCTGGCCCTCGGCCTGGTCGTCAGGGCGGACGGCCCGCTGGCGGCGTCGCGGCCGGAGCCGGGCGTCCGCGCCGCCGTCGCCGAGGCCTTCGCCCACCCCGGGTTCTGGCTGCTCAACCTGGGCTTCGTCGTCTGCGGGTTCCAGCTGGCGTTCCTGACGAATCACCTGCCGGCCTTCCTGGCCGACCAGGGTTTGAGCCCGCGGGTCGCCATGGCGGCGCTGGCCACCATCGGCGGCGCCAACATCCTGGGCAGCTACGCGTGCGGGTATCTCGGCGGACGGCTGCGGCGGAAGTACCTGCTGAGCGGCGTGTACCTCGTCCGGACGGCCGCGACCCTGCTCTACGTCGTCCTGCCCGTGACGGCGGCCTCCACGATGGTCTACGCCGTGGTCATGGGGCTGACGTGGCTGGGAACGGTGCCGCTCACCAGCGGCGTCCTGGCCCAGATCTTCGGCCCGCGCTACCTGGCGACCCTGTTCGGGTTCGTCTTCCTCGGTCACCAGATCGGCGGATTCGCCGGCGTCTGGCTGGCGGGCGCCGTCTTCGACGCCACGCAGTCCTACCAGCCGGTCTGGGCGACCGGCATCGCCCTGGGTGTCCTGTCCATCCTGGTCCACCTGCCGATCGACGACCGGGCCGTCGAGGCGCGCGTCCCCGCGCGCGAGCGGGCGACGGCGTGAGCCGCGCGCTCGGGGTGCTGATCCTGGCCGGCCTGGCGCTCGCGGTCGCGCTCGCCTCCGGCCGGTACGTCGGTCCCGACGCGGAGCGCCTGCTCGCCGCCGCGCCGCTGCCGTGTCCGTTCCACGACCTGGCCCGGCCGGGCGGCTGGTCCGGCCGCTGACCGGCTCAGCGGAGCGTGCGGATCTGCCCGGCGAGGGCGCGGTCGAGCGCGGAGGCCACGGGCTCCAGGAGGGCCAGCATGTGCCCGTGAACGCTCCCGAACTCGGCCCGGAAGTCCACGCCGCGGATGCGGAACGTCCGCAGATGCGGGCGCAGCCGCGAGCGGGCGACGATCCAGGCCGGGAACAGGCCCACCCCGACGCCCCGGGCCACGAGCGACAGCTGGAGATCCCATCCGTAGACCCCGACGGCGATCCGGAGCGGGGCGCCGGCGACGTGGAACAGCTGCTGGAGCGCGCTCCGGAAGGCGCAGCCGGGGGGATTCAGCACCCAGGCGACGTCCGCCAGGAGCCGGGGCTCGACCACCGCCGGCAGGCGGAGCTTGCGCGGCGCGACGAAGACCAGCGGATGGTGGCCGAGGACGATCCGATCGTCCTCGCCGGCGGCGCGCTGGCCGTCGAGGGAGGCCACGAAGGCCAGATCGAGCGCGCCCTGCCGCACCTGCTGGATCAGCCAGGGGCTCCAGCCCGTCACCACCTCGAAGGCCACGCGCGGGAACGTCTTGCGGACCTCGTCGATGGGGCGGGCGAGGGCCAGGGCGGCGAAGCTCATGGAGACGCCCAGGCGGAAGGCCCCGCTGGGTCGGCCGTTCAGCAGGACGAGCAGGTCGTCCACGGACTGCAGGATGCGCCGGCCCTTGTCCAGGGCGGCGCGGCCCGCCGCCGTCGGGGTCATGGGCTTCGAGTGCCGATCGAAGAGCTCGACGCCCAGGTCGGCCTCCAGGCGCTGCAGGCGCCGGGTGACGGCGGGCTGGCTGAGGTGGAGCCGGGTGGCCGCCGTCGTCACCGACCCGCTCTCGGCCACCGCCAGGAAGGCGCGGAGGTCGTCGAGGTCGATGCCGGTCGAGGGGCCTCCGTCGCGCAGCGGCGCCGCGCGGAGCAGGCGGCGGGCGCCGGCGGCCGGCGCCGATCCGTTGGCATGAGGCGCGTCAGTCACGGCCATGGCCATCACTCCTGTCTCTGCGCTCGATTCTGCGCCGCCGGGCGGCGGCCGAGAAATGCATCGGACGCATCGTCACCATGCCCGGATTGTAGCCGGATCGGCCGGCACCCCGCCGGAGAGGGCGCCTGTCCGCCAAATTGGACATTCCCGGATCCCCCGGCATCTGGTTCACTGCGCACGGTGCCATGCTGCTCATCCTGCTGCTCGCCACCCGGGCGGCGCTGGCGGACGCGGCCGACCCTCACGCGCCCCGCGCCTGCGTGCCGGGAACGGCCGCCCCGGGCGCCTTCCGGCCGAGGACGGTACGGGCCGGGGAGATCCACGTGCACGACGGCGACACCTTCTACGTGGGGCGGGAGGCCTTCCGGCTGCGGGGCGTGGACGCGCCGGAGCTGGAGGAGCCGGGCGGGGCGGCGGCCCGGTCGCGG
>JBBIIW010000218.1:0-5597 GCA_037446305.1 Candidatus Rokuibacteriota bacterium | reverse complement strand
ACGGGCACCGGGGCGGAGGGCGCCGCGTCGCGCCCGACCGCGCAGGAGGGCGCCCGGCCCGGACGCGAGGGCCGGCGAAAGGAGCGACGAGCATGGGCAGGGACACCGACCGCTTCGGCAACCGCTTCGCCCCGACGCTGTCCTATGCGCGGGGCCGAATCCTCGCCAGCACCGCGGACGACTACAGGAAGCTCCAGCGGGCTTGGGGGATCGTGCGCGCGCGGGGGCCGGAGAACATCTTCATCTTCACGGGGCTCGAGCATTCGCTCCCGATGGAGCCCGGCGACCTGCGCTGGGCGGACGACGAGATCGCCCCGGCGCTCTACTGGGACCGGCTGCGGATGCTGGCGCTGGACCACCTCGGCGGGGCCGCCGACGTTCACGACGTGGCCGTGTTCAACCGCCTCACCGGCGCCACCCTGGCCGTGCACCTGACGCTGGTGAAGCCGGGCGACGCGGTGATCGGGGTGTCGGCGAGTCACAGCCACCCGTCCGTGATCCGCGCCGCGGCGCACGTGGGGGCCCGGTTCACGGACACGGCGGGGCTCGACGAGTTCACCAGGGCGCTCGACCGCGAGTCCCGCGTGACGCTGGTCGACCTCACCCGGCTGGCGGTCACCTACGAGCTGCTGCCGGTCGACGCCATCCGGACGATCGTCAAGCTGGCCCACGACAAGGGTGCGCTGGTCTATGTGGACGACGCCGGCGGAGCGCGCGTGGGGCCAGCCAGCTTCGACCATCCGAAGATGCTCGAGCTGGGCGTGGACGTGGGGGCCACCGGGCTGGACAAGTACGGCACGCTCGGGCCCCGGCTCGGGCTCATGGGCGGCGAGCGGGAGCTGGTGGCGCGCATCCGCGCCCGGGCCTTCGAGTGCGGCCTGGAGTGCCGCCAGATGCTCTACCCGGCCGTGGTGCGGACGCTGGAGAAGTACAGCCCCCAGCGCGTCCAGCGGCTCATCGACACCACGAAGGAGGTCGCCGCCGAGCTCAAGAAGGTCCTCGGGCGGCGGGTGCACGAGACCCCGACCACCGCGCAGCTCCTGGCCGACGACGTCCTCGAGATCGCCATGGAGCGCGGCGGTGTCAGGCAGCCGCCCATCGTGCCCTTCGAAGCCACGGCGGCGCTCTGCATGCTGTTGCTGGAGGAGCACAGCATGCTGACGGTGCACTTCGTGGGCTTGCCCCCCGGGGGCGGCGACATCCTGTTCAAGTTCATTCCCCCCGAGACGCTGGCGCGCTTCGGCGGGGCCGGGAAGTTCGCCGCGGCCGTGGATCAGTCGCTCACCCGGCTGGGGGCTCTGCTCCGGGAGCCGGAGAGCATCCGGCGGCTCCTGCTCGGGGACGCCTAAGGACCAGCCCCGGACGGTGGCGCACCGCCGGGCCCAAGGGAGGTATGACCATGCGACGGAAGGCTCTCACATCAACCGTGGTCGCGGGGGTCATGGCGCTGGCCGCCCTGCTCCCGGCGGCCGCAGCGCAGGAGAAATCGCGACTGGACGTCGTGCTCGAGCGCGGCGAGCTCATCGTCGTCACCATGAGCACGGCGCCGCCGTTCGCGTTCACCGACGACAAGGGGCAGCTGGTGGGCTTCGACATCGACATCGTGCGGCTGCTGGCCCAGGCGCTGTTCAAGGACCCCGGCAAGGTCGAGTTCGTGATCGTGACGGCCGAGGGCCGGTGGCCGGCCATCGAGAGCGGGCGGGCCGACCTCGGGGTGGGGGGGACGACGGTGTACCCGGACCGCGCCCTGAGGGTCGCGTTCACCCGGGCCTTCATCGACTCCGGGATCTCGATTCTGGTCAGCAAGAAGAGCGGGATCAAGTCGCTGGAGGACCTGAACCAGGAGAAGTACACGGTGGCCAACCTGAACAACCCTCAGATGGCCGAGCGGGCCAAGCGCTTCTTCCCGAAGACGAAGGTGCTCACGTTCGACACGCCGTCCGCCCAGTTCCTGGCCGTACGGAGCGGCCGGGCCCACGCGCTGCAGATCGATACGCCGACCGCGGATTACTTCGCGGCCCAGAGCAAGGACGAGTTCGAGGTGCTGCCCCAGCTGCTCACGGCTTCCCAGAACAACGCCATCTACCTCAAGCCCGGAGACTTCAAGTGGTGGCAGTGGCTGGACACCGCCGTGGCCGAGCTCCGGTCCGGGTCCTGGTATCCGCAGTACAGCGAGGTCTACCAGAAGTGGTTCGGGAAGAACCCGCCGCCGCAGAAGTTCTACCTCCAGCGGTGAGGCGGCGATGAGCGGTCGGGCCCGTGGGTCGAGGCGCGGAGGCTGGCCGGGCGCGTGAGGTATTCCGCGTGGTTCGCGACCTACGGGCCATCCTACCTCGACGGGCTGGGATGGACGGCGCTCACCGCGCTGGGAGCGTCGGCCGGCGCCATCCTCTGGGGCTGCGCGCTGCTCCTCATCCGGCTGGCGGGAGGACGGGGTGGGGCCCGGGCCGTGGACGCCTACGTCCAGCTCTTCCGGAACACGCCGGTCCTGCTGCCCATCTACCTCATCTACTTCGGCTTTCCGCTGATCGGGTTGCCGTGGCCCGCGGTGGTGTGCGGCGGCCTGGCCCTGGTGCTCCAGAACGGGGCCTACGTCTCGGAGATCCTGCGCGGGAGCTTCAAGGCCATCGACCGGGTGCAGTTCGACGCCGCTCGCAGCATCGGCCTCTCCCCGTGGAAGACCTTCCGCAAGGTCGTGCTGCCGCAGGTCCTGGTCTACTCGATCCCGGCCCTGGGGAACCAGGTCGTCCTGCTGCTCAAGGACACCTCGCTCCTGTCCGCGATCTCCGTGACCGAGCTCACGATGCGGGCCAAGCTCTTGACCGAGCAGACGGGCGCCGCCTACGAGGCCTTCCTCGTGGTCGCCGTCCTCTATCTCCTGCTCGTGTCGGTCACCGAGGTCATCTTCCGGACGGCGCACCGAGCCGTCCGCTGGAGCCGGTGATGACCTCCGGCAGCCTCCTGTTGCTGGCCCAGGCCGCCGGCGTCTCGTTGCTGCTGGCAGCGGCCGCCATCGTCCTGGGCACGGCCGTGGGAGCCGGCCTGACGGCGATGGCGTTCTCCCGGCTGGCGGTGGTGAGGGCGGCGTACCGGGTGTGGGTGTACCTGGTGCGGGGCACACCGGTGCTGGTGTTGGCGCTGCTCGTGTTCTACGCGCTGCCGGCCCTGGACCTCCGGACCGGGCCGTACCTGGCCGGCATCCTGGTACTCGGAATCTACGCCGGCGCGCTGTTCGCCGAGGTGTTCCGGGGCGGCGTGCTCGCCATCCCCCGGCCGCAATGGGAGTCGGGGCGGAGCCTGGGGTTGCCGCCGGGGGCGATGCTGCGAAAGGTCGTGGCGCCGCTCGTGCTCCGCTACGCGCTGCCGCCCTACGTCAACGTCTGCGTGATGGCGGTCAAGGCATCGTCGGTGCTGTCCATCATCAGCGTGTGGGAGCTGACCTTCGCCGCCCGGGAGATCATCGAGCGGACCCTGGCCGTCTTCACGGTGCTCGGCGTCGCAGCCGCGCTCTACTTCGTGATGTGCCTGGGCATCGACCGGGCGGGGAAGTGGCTGGAGCGCCGCCTGATGGTGCGGGGCTTCGTGGGCGAGCCCGCATGATCGAGATCCGCGGCCTGAAGAAGTCCTTCGGCGCCACGCCTGTCCTGCGCGGCGTGGACCTGCAGGTCGCGGACGGCGAGGTCGTGGCCCTGATCGGCCGCAGCGGGTGCGGCAAGACGACGCTGCTTCGCTGCATCAACTTTCTGGAGGACTACAGCGAGGGGGAGATCGTGCTGGACGGCCAGCCGCTGTGGTATCGCGAGGGCCCCCACGGGCGGCGCCGGGTGCCGGAGGCCGAGGCCCGCCGCATGCGCCAGCGGATGGGCGTCGTCTTCCAGCAATACAATCTCTTCCCGCACATGACCGCGCTCGAGAACGTCGCCCTCGGGCCGCGCCACGCCCAGGGCCTGCCGGCCGGGGAGGCCGAGGCGCTGGGCCGCCGGCTCCTGGCGCGCGTGGGGCTGGCCGACCGGCTCGAGGCCTATCCCGTCCAGCTGTCCGGGGGGCAGCAGCAGCGGGTGGCCATCGCCCGGGCGCTGGCCATGCGGCCCCGGGTGCTGCTGCTCGACGAGATCACCTCCGCGCTCGATCCGGAGCTGGTGGGTGAGGTGGAGGACGTCATCCGGTCGCTGCTGAGAGAGCCGATCATGATGATCCTCGTCACCCACGCGCTCGGTTTCGCGCGCGAGATCGCGCACCGGATCGCCTACGTGGCGGACGGGCGCATCGCCGAGATCGGTCGGCCGGAGCAAATCCTGGAGAGCCCGCGCGACCCCACCCTGAAGGAGTTTCTGCGCCGCATGCGGTAGCCCGGCCGGGCCGGCCTGACCTGGAACACCGGCCGGCGACCGACTATCTTAAGGGGCCACGCCGCCGTCGTCCGGCGAGCGCCGGCCACCGTGGCGGACGAGGGGGAGCCGATGACCGTCAAGCTCGGGATGTTCATGATGCCGTTCCACCCGCACGACCGGGACTACACGACGGTGCTCGCCGAGGACCAGGAGGCGATCGTGCTCGCCGACCGGCTGGGCTTCGCCGAGGTCTTCGTGGGCGAGCACTTCTCCTCCTGGAGCGAGCCGATCACCTCTCCGCTGATCTTCCTGGCCACCCTGGTGCCCCGCACCGAGCGCATCACCTTCGGGACCGGCGTGCTCAACCTGCCGCAGGCGCACCCGGGAGCCGTGGCCGCCCACGCCGCCATGTTCGACCACCTGTGCCGCGGGCGCTTCATCATGGGCATCGGGCCGGGCGGCCTGGTGAGCGATTTCGAGCTGTTCGACGTCGGCCAGGCCGAGCTCCGGCCGCAGATGATGCTCGAGTCGATCGACACGATCGTCCGTCTCTGGAGCCAGGACCCGCCGTACGAGATCGGGGGGCAGTTCTGGAAGATCTCGCTCACCAGCCACGTGTACCCGGAGTTCAAGGTGGGCTACATCCCGCGGCCGTACCAGCGGCCGCACCCGCCCATCGCGCTCTCGCTCCTCAG
Source organism: Candidatus Rokuibacteriota bacterium (assembly GCA_037446305.1). GTDB lineage: Bacteria > Methylomirabilota > Methylomirabilia > Rokubacteriales > CSP1-6 > JBBIIW01. The sequence goes on along the minus strand of JBBIIW010000218.1, from coordinate 571 downwards.
CCCGAACTCCTCGAGCGCCCGGACGGCCGGCGAGCGGGGGTGGATCCCGGTCTCGGGCCAGTTCTTCCACCAGCGGTACCTGCGCGGGCACTGGGAGCAGTACGCCGAGGGGTGCGAGGCGGTCGGCCGGCGGCCGGATCCCGCGATCTGGCGGGTCTCGCGAAGCGTGCTGGTCACCGAGACCGATGCGGAGGCCGAGGACTACCTGGCCGACCCGGGAAGCGGCCTCACCTACTACTACCGGTTCTTCCACTTCTCCTTCACGCAGCTGCGGAAGGCGCCCTTCATGGTCAAGGCCCGGCTCGACATGCCGGACGAGGACGTCACGGTGGAGTCCATCAAGCGGGCGCTCATGATCGCGGGCAGCCCCGGCCGGGTTCTCGACCAGCTAATCGCCCTCCGGGACGAGATCGGCCACTTCGGCACGCTGCTGATGGGGGGTCACGACTGGGACCGCCCCGCGCTCTGGCGGCGCTCGATGCGGCTGCTGGCGAGCGAGGTGATGCCCCGGTTCGCGCGGCACGCCGCGGCGACGCGGCCGCGCTGACGTCCGGCTGGCCGGCGCCGCCGG
>JBBIIW010000217.1:0-5630 GCA_037446305.1 Candidatus Rokuibacteriota bacterium | reverse complement strand
GCTCGCGCGCCGGCCTCGCCGGTCAGGCCGACGCGCCCCCCCTCGCCCGGCGCAGCTCTCGCGCCTTCTGCTGGAGCGCCTGGAAGTACTGGGTCTCGGTGATCTCCGACACCTGCCGCGTCTTCTGGGCGTCGTCGATCTCGATGCGGAGCACCTGGATCTCCTTCTTCAGCTCCGCCTCCCGCGCCGCCACCTCGCCGGCCATGCGGATGAACACCCGGGCCAGCTGGCCCAGCGCGTCGGGCCGCGCCGCGACGTCCGCGAGCATCGCGGCGTCGAAGGCCTCGGCCTCGACGGCCGCCGCCGCCGCCGTCACCCGGCCGACGTCGTGGATGTAGCGCACCTCCTGGTCGCGCAGGCGCTTCTTCTCCAGGCAGGCGCCCACGCGCGCGCGCAGCAGGACCGGGTCGAAGGGCTTGGGCAGGTAGTCCTCGGCCCCCAGCTCGATGCAGCGCACCACGCTCTCGACCTGGTCCACGGCCGAGATCATGATGACCGGCAGGTGGCGCAGGCGCGGGTCGGCCCGGAGCCGCTCCAGCACCTCGTAGCCGTTCAGCTCGGGCATCATGACGTCGAGCAGGACGAGGTCGAAGTGGCGCGCGGCCAGCAGCTCGAGCGCCTGGCGGCCGTTCTCGGCCGTGACCACGTTGGTGTAGCCCTCGCGGGCCAGCCGGCGCGTCAGCGTGTAGCGGTTGTCCTCGTTGTCGTCGACGACGAGGAGCGCGCAGTCGGCGGGCGTCACCGCGGCGGCCGGCCGGGCCGCAGCGCGTCGATCTTCGCGCGCAGCCGGGTGAAGTCGATCGGCTTGGTGTCGTAGTCGTCGCAGCCGGCGGCCAGCGCCTTCTCGCGGTCACCGGCCATGGCGTGGGCCGACAGCGCCAGCACCGGGATGTCCTTCGTGGCCGGGTCCGTCTTCAGCCGGCGCGTGGCCTCCCAGCCGTCGAGCCCGGGCAGGCTGAGGTCCATGAGGATCAGGTCCGGGCGCTCCGTCCTGGCCATGGCCAGCCCCTGCTCGCCGTCCACGGCCACGACGACCGTGAAGCCGGCCCGGCCGAGGCGGTTCATCACCACGTAGACGTTGTCGTCGTTGTCCTCGACGTACAGGATCTTCATGGGGCGGAGGGTCCGGGGCGCCGGGGCCGCCGCACGCACTCGGCCAGCGCGGCGCCCAGGCCGCGCAGGAGATCGGCCGCCGACTGGCCGCTCTTCGAGATCACGCGCTCCACGGCGCCGTTCAGGCGGCGCCGGTCGGCGTCGGAGAGGTCCATCGCGGTCACCACCACCACCGGGATGTCGCGCCACTCCGGCCGGCGCCGCAGCTCGTCGACGAGCTCGAACCCGTCCATCTCCGGCATCACCAGGTCGAGCACGATGGCGTCGGGCCGGTTCCGGGCGAGCCAGGCCAGCGCGGCCCGGCCGTGCGGCGCCTCGTCGACCTCGAAGCCCTCCCCGGCCAGGGCCTTGCGCAGGACCGACCGCGCGTGGTCGTCGTCGTCCACCACGAGGACGTGCCCGGGCGAGCCGCACAGGGAGAGGAGCAGGCTGGCCAGGCGCTCGCGGTCGATGGGCTTCACCATGTACTCGGCCGCGCCCAGCGCGTAGCCGCGCTGCCGCTCGTCGACGATCGTGACCAGAATCACCGGGATGTCGGCGAGCGTCGGGTCGCCCTTGAGCGCGGCCAGGACGTCCCAGCCGTCGAGGTCGGGCATCATCACGTCGAGCGTGATGGCGCGCGGGTGGTGCTCGCGCGCGCGGGCCAGCCCCTCGACGCCGCTGGCCGCCGTCAGCACCGCGAAGCCCTCGCGCTCCAGGTAGCGGCTCATCAGCTCGCGGACGGTGGGGTCGTCGTCGATGACCAGGACCAGGCGCGCCTCCCGGGCCGCCGCCCGCGGCCGCGCGGCCGTCGCCTCGACGCCGGTGCGCTGGATCCACGCCGCCTCGACCGCCGCCGGCAGCCGGATCGTGAACGTCGACCCGCGCCCGGGCGCGCTCTCGACGGTGATGTCGCCGCCCATCATGCGGCAGAAGCGGCGGCTGATGGCGAGCCCGAGCCCGGTGCCGCCGTAGCGCCGGGTGGTGGAGGCGTCGGCCTGCGTGAAGTCCTGGAACAGCCGGGCCACCTGCTCGGGCGTCATGCCGATCCCGGTGTCGGCCACCTCGAACACGATGGCCTCGCCGGCCCCATCCCGGACGCGCCGGGCGGTGATGCGCACCCGGCCCTTCTCGGTGAACTTCACGGCGTTGCTGGCCAGGTTGAGCAGCGCCTGGCGGACGCGGGTCAGGTCGGCCCGCATGGTGCCGACGTCGCTTCCGCACTCCACCTCGAGCGCGTTGCCGTTCTTCTCGGCGAGCGAGCGCACCGTCCCCGCCACCTCCTCGACCAGCGGGGCCACGGCGAACGACTCCGGGTACAGCATCATCTTGCCGGCCTCGATCTTCGAGAGGTCGAGGATGTCGTTGATCAGCGCCAGCAGGTGGCGGGCGGCGCGCAGGATGCGCTCCAGCGGCTCGATCTCGTCGTCCCGCCCGAGCGCGCGGGCGTCCTCCAGCAGCATCTCGCCGACCCCGATGATGGCGTTCATCGGCGTGCGCAGCTCGTGGCTCATGTTGGCCAGGAACTGCGACTTGTGCTGGCTGGCCACGGCCAGCTGGTGGCTCTTGTCCTCGATCTCGCGGAACAGGCGGGCGTTGTGGATGGCCACCACCGACTGGGTGGCGAAGGTCTGCAGGAGGGCGGTCAGCTCCGGGGAGAAGGGGCCGGGCGCCCGGCGGCGCACGACCAGCGCGCCCACGATCTGGTCCTCCCGGACCAGGGGGACGGCCAGGCGCGCCCGGAAGCCGTGGCGCGCGAACATCTCGCGCAGCCGCGGCTCGTACGAGGTGTCCTCGTGGAGGTCGGCGATCTGCACGGGCGTGCGCAGGGCGGCGGCCCGGCCCACCGTGCCCTCGCCCAGGCGGGGCGGGTGGGCGCGGAGCGCCTCGATCAGCTCGGCGTCCATCTGGTGGGTGGCGCGCAGGTGGAACGTGTCGGTCCGGGCGTCGTACTCGTAGATGCCGCCGCCGTCGGTGCCGGTGAGCTGGACGGCGTGCGCGACGATGATGGTGAGGACCGTCTCCAGGTCGAGCGTGGAGCTGACGGCCCGGCTCACCTCGCCCAGCGCCCGCAGCTCCTCCACCGTGCGCGTCAGCTCCTGCGTGCGCGCCTGCAGCGCGCGCGTGCGCTCCTCCACCCGCTGCTCGAGCGTCCGGTTGGCATCCTCCAGGCGCTCCTCGTTGCGGCGCCGCTCGGCGATCAGGGCCCGGAGCGAGCTGCGCATCGCGTCGAGGTCGCGGGCCAGGTGCCCGATCTCGTCCTGATGGGTGGTGTCGATCGGCGCGTCCAGGTTGCCGCCGGCGATGAGGCCGGCCGACTTCTGGAGCGCGGCCAGGGGGCGGGCCACGTACCGCCGGGTGATGGCGACGGAGGTCGCCGTGATGGCGGCGATGCTGACCAGGGTGAGGGCCAGGATGCCGGCGGCGTTCCAGAGGACGGCGGTGCCGACGCCCTCGCGCGAGACGGCCAGTCGCACCGCGCCGATGCGCTTGCCCTGGTAGGCGATGTCGGCGCTCTTCACCCGGAATCCCGACGACCGGGCGAAGTCGGCGAACGACCGGCCCTCGAAGTCGGGCCGGCTGCGCGCCGCGACCGCCTGGCCCTCCGACAGGATCTCCACGAAGACGAGGGCATCGCGCAGCAGCAGGGCCTCGGCGAAGCTCGTCAGGGTGTCGGTGTCGAGGTTCCACAGCGGCACGGCCAGGCTGACCTGGGCCAGCCCGGAGGCGTCGTCGAGCAGGTCGTTCAGCTCGGCGTCGATCTGCCGGACGTTGACCGCGATGACGACGGCCGCGAAGGCCACCAGGAGGAGGGTCACGACGCCGATGAGCGCCGCCGTGAAGCGGGTACTGACGCTGCGGGTCGGGGGCCGGCCGGACAGGCGGCCGGGGGCGGCGCCCGCGAGGGGCGGGACGGCCGACCCTTCGGAGCCCGCGCCGCTCATTCCAGCGGGGCCGGCTCCATGCCGTAGCGGGTCAGGATCTCCTGGATGACGCCCTGTCTGTGGAGGGAGCGGAAGCTGCTGTTGAACGCCTCGACCACGGCCGGCGCGGTCGTCTTCTGCGAGAACCCGACGTAGTACTTGAGGCTCTGCTGGCGGCCGGCATAGCGCGTGTTCTTGATGTCGAGCTTGCGCAGCAGGTCGAAGCCGACGTCCTTGTTCGAGTACACCGCGCCGACGCGCCCGAGGGCGAGCTTCTTGAAGGCCGCCTCGTCGTCCGGCGTCATGTCGATGGTGAGATCCTTGATCTCGTCCTTGATCGTCTGGAGCGCGGTGGCCGTGTTGGAGGGGCCGTACACGCCCACGGTGTAGCCCCTCACGTCCGCGTTCTTCCTGAACTGGAGCGGGTCGTCGGCGCGGACGAAGAAGCCGTACTCGGTGACCAGCAGCGGCGGCGAGAAGTGCAGCCACTTCGCCCGCTCGGCGTTCCAGCCGATGACGAACATGCCGTGGGCCTGGCCGTCCCGCACCTCCTGCTGGGCACGCCGCCAGGGCAGCAGGCGGAGCGTGCAGGTGATCTTCGCGTCGGCGCACACCCGGCGGATGATCTCGGCCGCCGGGCCGGCCACCTCGCCGTTCGCCTCGTAGCTGAACGGCGCGAAGTCCTGCGTGTTCAGGATCAGCTCGGTCCCGGCCGCCGCCGGACCGCCCAGGAGCAGGGCGCCGAGCAGGACAAGCAGGAGTGACCCGCGAATGCTCGCAGTCATCCCTTCGAGCCCCCTCGCGCAGGTGATGCTGAAACGGCCCGTGGTATGGTAGCAGCCGGTGCCGAAGGCTGCAACACCGAAGGGTGCCGCTGTCCAGGCCGCTCCCCGAGGGCGCCGCGCTCCAGCCGGGTCGCGAGGGCCGGGTCCTCGGTGGGCCGCTCCTGGACGGCGAAGCGCGAAATCCCGGGCGCGACGCATGCCTGGTCGGCCTGAAGCCGGAGCCGCCAACCTCCCCCGCGCGATTGCGCAGCGGATGGACAGCGCCACCGTGCTGGCAGTGATCAGGGGCCGAGGTGGAGGGATGATGTGATGTGAAAAGTTAGGATCAAATCTGACAGTCATGGGAGAGGGACCTCGGTGTCCTGAGCCCCCGAGGGGGCAGGAGGAGATCGAGGCGATGACGGCGGCGCAGAAAATCATCCGGGCGAAGGTGGGGCTGCTGGAGCTGGGCAAGCAGCGGGGGGCCGTGTCCCCCTTGATGTGGAAATCCAGTAGCGCAGCGCCCTGCGTTTTCACGCGGCGGCCGAGCTCCTCGTTCAGCCGCTCAATCACGTTGGTCGTCCGCAACGTCTTCCACTGCGCGCGCGGGAAGCTGAAGAACGTGAGCAACTCGGCGCCGCCTGGAGTTGACCCGGTTTCGTGGATACCCCATGGTTGGGGCGTAAAGGAGCGTCCACGATGCCGAAGAGCCATCGGCGGTACCCCCCGGAGTTCCGGCAGCGCATCGTCGAGCTGGTGCGCAAGGGCCGGACGCCGGAGGAGTTGTCGCGCCAGTTCGAACCCTCAGCCCAAGCGATCCGAACCTGGGTCCGCCAGGCCGCCCGCGACG
>JBBIIW010000216.1:0-5656 GCA_037446305.1 Candidatus Rokuibacteriota bacterium | reverse complement strand
AGCGGCGAGCCGGTGTCCGGTCGAAGAAGGCCCGCCGTGCCCGCCCGCGCCGCCCGGCGCTGTCCCCCGCGCGGGGACGCCGCGCCCCGGAGGCCGCGGAGGCCGGCGAGGTCGTCGAGCTCGCCGAGCGGCTGCAGGAGCATCCCGAGACGAGCCCGCGCCTCACCGGGGGCGACGTGGATGCCGCCTGGATGACGGCCCACACCGCCGGCGACGAGGCGGTGGGAGGCAGCGTGGCCACTCCGGACCAGGACGTCGTGGACGAGCTGGGCGAGGCCCTGGGCGTGGAGCAGGAGCCCGACGAGGAGTTCCGCACCTCGGAGGAGATCCTGCGCGAGCGGGACCTCGACCGCTGGCGCCTGGAGCGGGAGGCCGAGGGCGAGGGCGAGGACGGCGCCGAGGCGGAGACCTGACGGTGCGGGTCCTGCTGGCGACCGATGGCTCGGAGGAGGCGCTGGCGGCCACCGAGTGGCTGCTGACCTTCCCGCTCCCCAGGTCGGCCACCCTCCGCGTCCTCGGCGTCGTCACGCTGGGCGGGCCGCCCTCCGGCGAGACGACGCTCGAGGACCTCCTGGCCACGGCCCGGGACCGCGCCCACCGGGTCGTGCGCGAGGCGCGCGACATCCTGGTCAACCGCTGGGCCGACGTGGAGGAGCGGGTGGCGGAGGGGGATCCGCGCGAGGAGATCGTCCGCATGGCCGAGGAGTGGCGGGCCGAGCTGATCGTGCTGGGGGCCCGCGGCCTGACCCCGCTCAAGCGTGCGCTGCTCGGCAGCGTCTCCACGACGGTGGTCCGGTACGCGCCGAGCCCCGTGCTCGTCGTCAAGGGCCGTCGCCAGCCGGTGCACCGGGTCGTGGTGGCGGTGGACGGCTCGGAGGACTCGCTGCGGGCGGCGCGGTTCTTCGCCGGCTTGCCCATGCCCGTCGGGTTCGAGATCCAGCTCCTGGGCGTCGTGGAGCCGCCCACGGTTCCCGGCATCCCCGCCCTGTCGCGCGTGGCGCTCGGCCGGGCCGACCGGCTCGTCGCCGAGTGGAAGGAGGACGCCGAGCGGGAGCTGCGCCGGGCCGAGTTCGAGTTCAAGGAGCGCGGAGCGCGCGTGGAGCGGGTCGTGAGCGTCGGACGCGCGGCCGAGGAGATCGTGGAGGCGACGGCCGACAGCCGGGTCGGCCTGGTGGTGGTCGGCGCCCGGGGGCTGGGCGCCGTCAGGCGCCTGCTGCTGGGCAGCGTGTCCGAGCACGTGCTGCACCACGCGGCCTGCCCCGTGCTCGTCGTCCGGGGAGGCCGCTGACGTCCCGGCCCTGGCGGGGGCATCCCTATCCGCTGGGCGCCACCTGGGACGGCGCCGGCGTGAACTTCGCGCTCTTCAGCGAGCATGCCACGGCCGTGGAGCTGTGCCTGTTCGCGGAGGGGACCGGGCACGAGACGGCCCGCATCCCCATCACCGAGCGGACGCATCAGATCTGGCACGCCTACCTGCCCGGGATCGCGCCCGGCCAGGTCTACGGCTACCGGGTCCACGGGCCGTACGCCCCCGACCAGGGACATCGCTTCAATCCCGCCAAGCTGGTCCTGGACCCTTACGCCAAGGCCATCGCCGGCGCGCTGACGTGGCGCGACGAGGTCTTCGACTACCGGCCGGGCACGGCCGACGGCGCGCCGGAGCCGGACACCCGCGACAGCGCGCCCTACGTGCCGAAGGCGGTCGTGATCGATCCGGCCTTTCCCTGGGACGGCGATCGCCCGCCCGGCACGCCGTGGAGCGACACGGTCATCTACGAGGTCCACGTCAAGGGCTTCACGGCCCGCCACCCCGACGTGCCGCCCCCGCTGCGGGGCACCTACGCGGGCCTGACCTGCCCGGGGCCGCTCGACCACCTGCGCGCGCTGGGCGTCACGGCCGTCGAGCTGCTGCCCGTTCACCAGTCGATCACCGAGCGCCACCTGGCCGCCCGGGGGCTGAGCAACTACTGGGGCTACAACTCCATCGGCTTCCTGGCTCCCGACGCCCGGTACGCGGCCTCGGGGTCCCGCGGCGAGCAGGTCCGCGAGTTCAAGGCCATGGTGAAGGCGCTCCACCGGGCGGGCATCGAGGTGCTCCTCGACGTCGTCTACAACCACACCGCCGAGGGCGATCACCGCGGGCCGACCCTCGCCTTCCGGGGCATCGACAACGACGCCTACTACCGGCTGCAGCCCGGCGATCCCCGCCGCTACGTGGACTACACCGGGTGCGGGAACACGCTCAACATGCGGCATCCCCGGACCCTGCAGCTCATCATGGACAGCCTGCGCTACTGGGTGCTGGAGATGCACGTGGACGGCTTCCGCTTCGACCTGGCGCCGGCCCTGGCCCGCGAGTTCCACGACGTCGACCGGCTGTCGGCCTTCTTCGACATCATCCTGCAGGACCCCGTCATCTCCCAGGTCAAGCTGATCGCCGAGCCCTGGGACCTGGGCGAGGGCGGCTACCAGGTGGGGCACTTCCCGGTCGGGTGGGCGGAGTGGAACGGCAAGTACCGCGACACCGTGCGCCGCTACTGGCGCGGGGACCCGGGCCAGGTTCCGGACCTGGCCTGGCGGCTGACGGGCTCCAGCGACCTCTACCAGCACGACGGCCGGCACCCCTACGCGTCCATCAACTTCGTCACCGCCCACGACGGCTTCACGCTGGCCGACCTGGTCGCCTACGGCCAGAAGCACAACGAGGCCAACGGCGAGGGCAATCGCGACGGGACCGACGACAACCTGTCCTGGAACTGCGGGGTCGAGGGGCCGACGGACGATCCGGCGGTGCTGGCCCTGCGCGACCGGCAGGCCCGGAACTTCCTGGCCACGCTGCTGCTCTCGCAGGGCGTGCCCATGCTGGCCGGCGGCGACGAGATCGGCCGCACCCAGCGGGGAAACAACAACGCCTACTGCCAGGACAACGAGATCTCGTGGTTCGACTGGGCGCTCGACGACCGCCGCCGCCGCCTGCTGGCGTTCACGCGCCGGCTGATCCGGTTCCGCCGGGCGCACCCCGAGCTGCGCCGCCGGAAGTTCTTCCAGGGCCGCCCGATCTGCGCGGCCGGCATGAAGGACCTGGCCTGGCTCCGCCCCGACGGCCGGGAGCTGACCGAGGCCGACTGGGCGTCGCCGGCGCTGCAGGCGTTCGGCCTCCGGCTGTGCGGGCAGGCCATGGACGAGGTGGACGAGCGCGGCGAGCCGGTGGCGGCCGACACGCTCCTGGTGCTCTTCAACGCCCGTCCGGAGGAGGTCGCCTTCGTCCTGCCCGACGCGGCGCCCGGCACGGGCTGGCTGCTCCTGCTGGCGACCGAGCGCTGGGAGCCGCCCGTGCCCGCTCCCCGGCTGGCCGCGGGCGCCGCGCTCGTCCTGGCCGCGCGCTCGCTGGCCCTGCTGCAGGCGATCGGCGCGCCCTGAGCGCGGCCGTCCGGCGTGACTCCGGTCACAGCGCGCGGGCCGGCGGCGGGGCACCGTGGAGATGGAGGTGACCCATGGCCTACGTGATCGCCGAGCCGTGCATCGGCGTGAAGGATCGGGCCTGCGTGGACGTGTGCCCGGTCAACTGCATCTACGAGGGCGAGGACCAGCTCTACATCCACCCGGACGAGTGCATCGACTGCGGCGCCTGCGAGCCGGTGTGCCCGGTGAAGGCCATCTTCCCGGCCGACGACGTCCCGGCGGAGTGGAAGGACTACGTGCGCAAGAACGCCGACTTCTTCACGGCGCACCCGGAGGCCCGCCCGGCGGCCGGGAGGGCGGCGGGCTCTCGCTGAGCCGCTCGAGGACGGCGCGGTCGAGGATGGTGGCCCGTCCCCGGGGCTCCAGCCGGATGGCGCCCTGGCGCTCCAGGTGTCCCAGCGCGCGGGTGACCACCTCGCGCACGGTGCCGACCATGGCCGCGAACTCCTGCCGGGTCGGCAGCGTCACGCCGGCGCCGTCGGCCAGCCGGAGCAGGGCGGCCGCGACCCGGGAGACCACGTGCCGGAGCGCCAGGTCCTCCACCAGGCCGCTCACCTCGCGCAGCCGGGCCGCGAGCGACTGCACGACCGCCACCGCCACGTCCGGATGGCGGCGCATCAGCTCCAGGAGCTGATCCCTCCCCACCACCAGCACGGTCGTCCGCTCCAGCGCCTGCGCGCTGGCCGGGCTGGGGCCGCCGTCGAGCGCCGCCACGTCGTTGAACGACTGGCCGGGGCCGACGTGGTGGAGCACCTGCTCCTTGCCCTCGGGGGAGGCCTTGAAGACGCGGACGCTCCCGCTGGCGACCAGGTAGAGTCCGGCGGCGCGCTCGCCCTGCTGGAAGATGAGCTGGCCGCGCTCGTACGTCGTCGGGCCCGCCCGGCGGGCGACGCCCGCCAGGGCGGCCGCCGGCAGGGAGGCGAAGTAGGGATGCCGGCGCAGCAGCGCCGCGTGATGGCCGGAGCCGGGCCCGGCCGGCGCGCGGGCCCCGCCATGCCGTGTCGTCACGCCCGCCTGCCCTCCTTTCTCCGGCGCGGCTCAGACCCTGACACGGCCCGTGCGATCCTTCAAGCCCGGGGCCGGAGCGCGACGAAAGTCACAGCGCTCCGGCGCCGCCCGCGCCAGGCTCGCTCCGAGGGCCCTGAGGCCCGGGGAGGACGACCATGACCCACTGCCATCACGCGGCGTCGACCGCCACCGGCGCCCTCCGGCACGAGCACGAGCTCATCCTGCGCGCCGTGACGTTGCTGGAGCGCCTGGCGCCGGCGGTGGCGGCCGGCGCGCCCGGCGCCCGGCCCGTCCTGCGGCACCTGGCCGAGTTCTTCCAGACGTTCGCTGACCGCTGCCACCACGCCAAGGAGGAGCAGCACCTCTTCCCGGCGCTGGAGCGGCGCGGGATCCCGCGCCAGGGCGGCCCGGTCGGGGTGATGCTGGCCGAGCACGAGCAGGGCCGGCGCCTGCTCGCCGCGATGACCGGGGATGACGCCGCGGCCGCGGCCGAGGCGGCGCGCGCCTACGCCGTTCTGCTGCGCGGGCACATCGACAAGGAGAACAGCGTCCTCTTCCCGATGGCCGAGCACCTGCTCACCGGCGAGGAGCAGCAGGCCATGCTGCGCGCGTTCGAGGCGGTCGAGGACGCGGTCGTGGGCCCGGGCGTGCACCAGCGCCTGCTGGGGGACCTGGCCACCCTCGAGCGGGAGATGTCGGGCGGCGCCGGCCGGGTGCTCGACGTGCGGGCGATGCCGCCCCGGGAGCGGCACCCGAAGATCTTCGAGACCTTCGACGCGCTGGCGGCCGCGGAGGCGTTCGTCCTCGTGAGCGATCACGATCCCAAGCCCCTCTACTACCAGTTCGCGGCCGAGCGGGCCGGCGCGTTCACGTGGCGCTATCTGGAGCAGGGCCCCGAGGTCTGGCGCGTCGAGATCGGCAGGGCGTGATGGCCCTCCGGCACCGGCGCATGCCGCTCATGGCGCTGGCGGTGGTGTCGCTGCTGGTGGCGCTCTGGGCCGGCCTCATCCGGCTGGGCTGGGCGCTGCCCCCCGTCACCGCGAGCGGCGTCCTCCAGCACGGCCCGCTCATGATCACCGGCTTCCTGGGGACGATGATGGGCCTGGAGCGCGCGGCGGCCCTGCGCCGGCGCTGGCCCTACGCGGCGCCGCTCCTGGCCGGCCTGGCCGGGCTGGCCTGGATCGCC
>JBBIIW010000215.1:0-5656 GCA_037446305.1 Candidatus Rokuibacteriota bacterium | reverse complement strand
CCGAACCCCCCAGCGCGGCCGCCCCGGCGAGTGGCCCCGTCCACGGGAGCGCGCCGCCCCGGCCCCGTAGAATAGTCTCGTGACCCTCGAGGAGAAGCTCGCGACCCTGCCCGACCGGCCCGGCGTCTACCTGTACCGGGACGCCAAGGGACAGGTCCTGTACGTCGGCAAGGCCGCCTCCCTGCGAGGTCGCGTCCGCTCCTACTTCCAGGAGTCCCGGCCCCGCGACGCCAAGACCGACGCGCTCGTGCGCCAGATCGCCGATCTGGAGTACGTGGTGACCGACAACGAGCTGGAAGCGCTGATGCTGGAGGCCAACCTGGTCCGCCGGCACCGGCCGCGGTACAACATCGTCCTCCGGGACGACAAGCACTACCCGTTCCTGAAGCTGACGACGAACGAGGAGTTCCCGCGCCTGCTGGTGGCCCGCCGGGTGCAGGACGACGGGGCCGCCTACTTCGGGCCCTTCTACCCGGCCACCGCCATGCGCGAGACGCTCCGGCTCGCGCGCCAGCTCTTCCCGCTCCGCACCTGCTCGATCAAGATCGACGGCCGGCTGGAGCGGCCGTGCATCCAGTACTTCATCCGCCGCTGCAACGCGCCCTGCACGGGCTGGGAGACGCGGGAGGGGTACGCGAGGACCGTGCGGGAGGTCCAGCGCTTCCTGGAGGGCAAGGACGACGACCTGGCCGGCCGGCTGACCCGCGAGATGGAGCAGGCGGCGGCCGAGGAGAAGTTCGAGCGCGCGGCCCTGCTCCGGGACCAGATCCAGTCGCTCAACAAGGTCCGCGAGCGGCAGAAGATCATCTCGACCGAGCCCGTGGACCAGGACGTGGTGGGCGTGGTCCGCCAGGGCGCCGACGCCTGCGTGGAGCTGTTCTTCGTGCGCCGGGGCCGCCTGGTCGGTCAGGAGGCCTTCGTCCTCGACCGCGTGGGCGGCTGGACGGACGGCCACGTGCTGTCCGCCTTCGTGCGGCAGTTCTACGGCAAGCACGTGCGGCCGGCCCCGGAGATCCTCCTCTCCGAGGAGCCGGCCGAGGCGGCGCTGGTGGCCGAGTGGCTCTCCGGCCTGGCCGGCCGGCGCGTGCAGCTCGTGGTGCCCCAGCGGGGGACGAAGCGCGACTTCGTGGCCATGGCCGAGGCCAATGCGGCCCTGGCCCTGCAGCACCACCTCCTGTCGCGGGCCGACCGGCAGCAGCTGGTGCAGGAGGAACTGCGCCGCTGCCTCGGCCTGGCCGGGCTGCCGAACCGCATCGAGGGCTACGACGTCTCCTCCATTCAGGGCAGCGAGCAGGTGGGCTCCATGGTGGTGTGGGAGAACGGCGACCTCAAGAAGGACGACTACAAGCGCTTCCGCATCCGGTCGGTGCCCGGGGCCGACGACTTCGCGTCCCTGGCCGAGATGCTGCGGCGGCGCTTCGCGCGGTCGCTCGAGCAGGGGGGGGTGCTGCCGGACCTCGTGCTCCTCGACGGCGGGCGCGGTCAGCTGAACGTGGGGCTGCAGGTCCTGCAGGAGCTGGGGCTGGACTGGATCCCGGTGGTGGCGCTGGCCAAGCAGCGCGAGGAGGTGTACCGGGGCGAGAGCGCGGAGCCCCTGCTACTCGATCCCACGTCGCCCGCGCTGCACGCGCTGCAGAGGATCCGGGACGAGGCCCACCGCTTCGCCGTCACCTACCACAAGAAGCTCCGGACGCGACGGACGATCCAGTCCGTGCTGGACGCGATCCCGGGCGTGGGCCCGACCATCCGCACCAGCCTGCTCAAGACGCTGGGCTCCGCGCGGCGCGTCCGGGAGGCGAGCGTGGCCGAGCTGGCCGCGGTCCCCAAGGTCACGCCGAAGCTCGCCCAGCGCATCCACGACCACTTCCACCCGCCGCCCCCGGCGGGCCCGGCCGGGGCCCGGGAACCGGAGCCGGTGGCCGGCGATTCCTCTGGAGGCAAGGGGCGCGCTCCGGGCCCGGGGGGAGGTGACAGCCGATGAAGGTGCTGATGGCAGTCGTGGCGGTGGCCGTGGCGCTCGCGTTCGGCGCCAGCCTGGTCGAGGCCGGGCAGTGTCCGCTTCTGATCAAGCAACTGAAGGACGCCAAGGTGGCGGACGCCGGCAAGAAGGCGCAGGTCGACAAGCTGACCGCGGAGGCCCAGAAGCTGCACGACGAGGGCAAGCACGCCGAGTCCGTGCAGAAGGCCGAGGAGGCGGCCAAGGTCGCCGGCATCACCCTGAAGAAGAAGATGTGAGGTCGCTCCCCGGAGCGGGCCGGGCCCGCTCCGGGGCCATCATCCTTGCCTCTGCTCGCTAAACCTGGTAAAAAGCTGGCGTAATCATGTCCACCGATCGCTATCCCTTCCGCGAGATCGAGGCCAAGTGGCAGCGGATCTGGGAAGAGCGCAAGCAGTTCCAGGTCACCGAGGACCGGACCCGCCCCAAGTTCTACTGCCTGGAGATGTTCCCGTACCCTTCCGGCCGCATTCACATGGGCCACGTCCGCAACTATGCGATCGGCGACGTCCTGGCCCGCTACAAGTCGATGCGGGGCTTCAACGTCCTGCACCCGATGGGCTGGGACGCCTTCGGCCTGCCCGCCGAGAACGCCGCCATCGAGCACGGCGTCCACCCGGCCATCTGGACCGCGGAGAACATCGCCTACATGCGCGCCCAGCTCCGGCAGCTGGGCATCTCCTACGACTGGAGTCGCGAGGTCAACACGTCCGAGCCCGAGTACTACCGGTGGGAGCAGCTGATCTTCATCAAGATGCTCGAGCGCGGTCTGGCCTACCGCCGCCGGTCCACCGTCAACTGGTGCCCGTCCTGCCAGACGGTCCTGGCCAACGAGCAGGTGGAGGACGGGCGCTGCTGGCGCTGCGACAGCGAGGTCGTCCCGCGGGACATCGAGGGCTGGTTCTTCAAGATCACCGCCTACGCGGAGGAGCTGCTGGCGTGGTGCGACCGGCTGCCGGGCTGGCCCGAGCGCGTCATGACGATGCAGAAGAACTGGATCGGGCGCAGCGAGGGCGTGGAGTTCGACCTGCCCGTGGCCGGCCGCCCCGGGCGGCGCCTGCGGGTGTTCACCACCCGGCCCGACACGGTGTTCGGGATGACCTACGCGGTGCTCGCCCCCGAGCATCCGATGGTGGACGAGCTGATGGCCGACGAGCGGGAGCGGGCGGCGGTGGCGGCCTTCCGGGCCGAGGTGGCCCGGCAGTCGGAGATCGAGCGCACCGCCGCCGACCGGCCCAAGCGCGGCCTGCGGCTCTCGGCCCGGGTGATCAACCCGTTCACGGGGCAGGAGATCCCGCTCTTCATCGCCGACTACGTGCTCATGGGGTACGGCACCGGCGCCATCATGGCCGTGCCGGGCGAGGACCAGCGCGACTGGGACTTCGCCCGCGCGCACGGGCTGCCGATCGTCGAGACCGTCAGGCGACCGGACGGCTGGACGGGCGAGGCGTACACCGGCGACGGGACCAAGATCAACTCCGGCTTCCTGGACGGTCTGACGGTCGCCGAGGCCAAGCGCAAGGCGATCGACTGGCTGGTCGAGCGCGGGCTGGGCGAGCCCCGGGTCAACTACCGGCTGCGCGACTGGGGCATCAGCCGGCAGCGCTACTGGGGGGCGCCCATCCCGGTCCTCTACTGCGACCGGTGCGGGATGGTTCCCGAGAAGGAGGAGAACCTCCCGGTCGTGCTGCCGCGCGACGTGCAGATCAGCGGCAAGGGCGGCTCGCCCCTGGCCGACGTCGCCTCCTTCGTCAACGCGGCCTGCCCGCGCTGCGGCGGGCGGGCGCGGCGCGAGACGGACACGATGGACACCTTCGTGGAGTCCTCGTGGTACTTCCTCCGGTACTGCTCGCCGCGGTACGAGGGGGGCATGTTCGAGCCCGGCGCCGCCGACTACTGGATGCCGGTGGACCAGTACATCGGCGGGATCGAGCACGCCGTGCTCCACCTCCTCTACGCCCGCTTCTACACGAAGGTGCTGCGCGATCTCGGGCTGACCAAGGTGGACGAGCCGTTCGTGGCCCTGCTCTCGCAGGGCATGGTCATCAAGGACGGCGCCAAGATGTCGAAGTCCAAGGGCAACGTCGTGGACCCGGACGACCTGATCCGCACCCTGGGCGCCGATACGGCGCGGCTGTTCACGCTGTTCGCCGCCCCGCCCGAGAAGGACCTGGACTGGAACGACCACGGGGTCGAGGGCTGCTCGCGCTTCCTCAACCGCATCTGGCGGTTCGTGGTCGGGCATCTGGACGAGATCCGCGACCCGGCGCCGCCCGGCCTCGCGGACCGCCCGGGGCGGCCGGGCGTCTGGCCGAGCACGGACCCGGGACGAGCCTTCCGCCGGACCATCCACGAGACGATCGTCCGGGTCACCGAGGACATCGAGCGCGACTTCCACTTCAACACCGCGGTCAGCGCCATCATGGAGCTGGTCAACGCCACCTACGCCTTCGACCAGGCGGCCCAGGACGCCATGCCGGCCGAGGAGCGCCGGGCGCTGCTGCGGGAAGCCATCGAGATCGTGCTCCTGCTGCTGGGTCCGTTCTGCCCCCACATCACGGAAGAGCTGTGGGCGCAGCTGGGCCACCGGGAGAGCCTCTTCCGCCAGCCGTGGCCGGAGCCCGACCCGGCCGCGCTGGTCCGCAGCGAGATCACCGTGGTCGTCCAGGTGGACGGCAAGGTGCGCGGGCGGCTGACCGTGGACGTGGACGCGCCCGAGGAGGAGGTCCGCCGCCGCGCGCTGGCCGATCGGCGGGTGCAGGCCTGGGTCAGCGCCGACCGGGTGGCCCGGGTCGTGGTGGTGCCCAACCGGCTCGTCAACATCGTGACCCGTCGATGAGGACCGGACGGGCCCGGCGAGGCGCCGGCCCGCTGCTGGGCCTCCTGCTCGCGCTCGGCGCCTGCGGCTACTCGCTGCGCGGCACCCTGCCCGAGCACCTGCAGACGGTGGCGGTCCCGGTGTTCTCGAACCGGACCCTGCAGCCCGGCATCGAGAACGTGCTGACCCGGGCCGTGATCGAGGCCTTCGCCACCAACGGCCGCCTGCGGGTGGTGGCCCCGGAGCAGGCCGACGCCGTCCTGGAAGGGGAGGTGACCGGCTACGAGGTCAGCTCGATCGCCTTCGATCCCGACGCCAACGTCCGCCAGTACCGGGTGGTGCTCACCATGAACCTCCGCTTCCGGGACCTGGTCGAGCGGCAGGTGCTCCTCGAGCGCCACGGCTACCGGGAGCGGGCCGACTTCCGCGTGCCGGCGACCGTCAGCCAGACCATCGCCAGCGAGCAGCTGGCGCTCCAGGCGGCGGCCGGCGACCTGGCGCGGGCGATCGTGGCCCAGGCCCTGGCGCGATTCTGAGCGGGTGGATCCGCGGGCGTTCCTGAGCCTCGCCGAGCGCGGCACGCCGCCGCCCCTGGTGCTCCTCCACGGCGCCGACCCCCAGCTGCTCGACGACGCGGTCGCCGTCCTCGGGCGCGCGCTCCTGTCGGAGCCCTCGGCCGCCGCCTTCGACCGCGACGTCTTCGACGCGCGCGAGGCGGGCATCGAGGCGATCGTCAACGCCGCGCTGACCATCCCGGTCCTGGCTCCGCGCCGGCTGGTCGTGGTCCGGCACGCCCAGGCCCTGCCGGCCCGGGCGCGCGACGCGCTGGCGCAGTACGCGAG
>JBBIIW010000214.1:0-5656 GCA_037446305.1 Candidatus Rokuibacteriota bacterium | reverse complement strand
CGCGGCCATGTTCAAGACCTCGCCGCCGGTCGGCGGGGGCGGCGTGCGGGGCGTGCTGGATGCGCTCAGCAACCGCGACGCCTTCTACGGGATGCTGCTGGCGTTCATCGGGCTGCGGACGTGGTGGCCGGCGCTGCTGCCGCTGCTGATGGCCGTCGTCGCTGCCGGCGCCCACGCCTTCTGGGTGGGGCGGCTCCTCTACTCGCGGCGGCCCGGGGCCCACCCGGCCCCGCCCGCCACGCCCTGACCGCGCCCGAACACGGCGCGGAAGCCGAAGTAGGCGATGGCGTCCTTCATGTTCGACACGAAGCGCTTGGCCGGCGTCATCCGGGGGTCGGTCACGTACTCCAGCGTCAGGCTGACCCGCTCCTCGCCCTCCCCCAGCGGCGTCACCGCGTGCCACACCTTGTTGCCGTTGAAGACGACCAGGCTCCCGGGCTCGGTCACCACGGCGACCTCGGCCGGCGGGTGCCCCGGCACCGAGCGGAAGGGGTCGCACACCAGCCGGCTGGAGGCCCGCGCGATGAGGCCCACCAGGACCGTGTAGCGGTCGCCCCGGTAGTAGGACGTATCGTAGTGAAACCCGATGTGGTCGCCGGGCTCCGTGTAGAAGTAGAGCGCGAAGGCGTGCGGGTCGGCCGGGGGACAGAGCCCCAGCGGGGCGCCGGTGAGCCGCCGCAGGAAGTCGAGGAAGGCCGGCGACCGGTAGAGCCGGACGATGGCCGGGGCCTCGGCCCCCAGCACGTGCGCGCTCACGCTGCCGCCCTTCTTGTGGCGCGGGATGTAGCTGCGGTGGATGCGCGGCCGGACCCGCTCCACGTCGGCCAGGAGGGCCTCCACCAGGGCCGGCGGCAGGCAGGAGGGCAGGAACAGGAACTCGTTCTGGCGCGCGTACGCCGCCCGCAGCGACGCCACGTCCAGCCCGCGCAGGACACGCGCCATCTCGTCCTCGAACGCGGCCAGCGGGAGCGGCGGCACGCGGTGATGATACACCCGGCGTGCTACACTGGCCGGCGACTCATCGGTGCGGGCCCCGGGTGCGCCGTGGGAGACCAGCGATCAAGGAGGACAGCGTGCCGCGTGTTCGCGTCGCCATCATCGGCGTCGGCAACTGCGCGTCGGCCCTCGTGCAGGGCGTGCACTACTACCGCACCACGCCGGAGGACGGCTTCGTCCCCGGCCTCATGCACGTCCGCCTGGGGCCCTACCATGCCGGCGACATCGAGTTCTCCGCCGCCTTCGACATCGACGCCCGCAAGGTCGGCCGGGACCTGGGGGAGGCCATCTTCGAGGCGCCGAACAACACCGTGCGCTTCGCGGAGGTGGGCCGGCTGGGCGTCCCCGTCCACCGGGGGATGACGCATGACGGGCTGGGCGAGTACCTGAGCCGCCTCATCACCAAGGCGCCCGGCTCCACCGCCGACATCGCCGGTATCCTGCGCGACACGGGGACGCACGTGGTCGTGAACTTCCTGCCCGTGGGCGCCGAGATGGCCACCAAGTGGTACGTCGAGCAGGTCCTCGACGCCGGCTGCGCCTTCGTCAACTGCATCCCGGTCTTCATCGCCCGCGAGGCCTACTGGCGCCGCCGCTTCGAGGAGCGCGGGCTGCCCATCGTGGGCGACGACGTGAAGTCCCAGGTGGGCGCCACCATCGTCCACCGGGCGCTGGCCCGCCTGTTCATGGACCGCGGCGTGCGCCTGGAGCGCACCAGCCAGCTCAACGTGGGCGGCAACACGGACTTCTTCAACATGCTGGAGCGCGACCGCCTGGCCTCCAAGAAGGAGTCCAAGACCCAGGCCGTGCGCTCGCAGATCGCCCACGACCTGTCCCCGGAGGCCATTCACATCGGGCCCAGCGACCACGTGGCCTGGCTGGCCGACCGCAAGTGGGCCCACATCCGCCTGGAGGGCCGGGGCTTCGGCGACCAGCCGATCACCGTCGAGCTGAAGCTCGAGGTGTGGGACTCGCCGAACTCGGCCGGGGTCGTCATCGACGCCATCCGCTGCTGCAAGGTGGCGCTGGACCGCGGCCTCAAGGGCGCGCTGCCCGCCGCCTGCGCCTATCTCATGAAGTCGCCGCCCGAGCAGTGGTCCGACGAGGTCGCTCGCCAGCGGCTCGAGCGGTTCATCGCCGGCGACGAGTAGTTGAAGGTCGCCGCCGAGGTCGGCCGCGCCCTGCGCCTCCTGGTGCGGGGCGCCTGCGCGTCGCCGCCGCTCACGCTGGCCCTGGCCCTGGCCCTGGCCGGGCTCGCCGTCTGGTACACGCTGACCACGCTGACCTTCGCCACCTCCAACCGGGCCCTGCTGCCCGTGGGCCTGCCCTACCTCGAGACGTACGCCGAGTACGAGCGGGAGTTCGGGGACCTGGAGAACGTGGTCATCGTCGTCGAGGCCCGGTCCCTGCCGGAGGCCAAGGTGTACGCCCACCGGCTGGCCCGGGCGCTGCGGGCCCGGGATGCGCCGCTGCGACGGGTGGCGTACCGCATCGACCCCAAGCAGTTCGAGGGCCGCGCCCTGCTCTACCTCTCCACCGAGAAGCTGGCCGAGATCCGCGACCGCGTCTTCGACTACCAGGAGTTCGTGGAGGCGTTCGCGGCCCGCCCGACGCTCGACCGCCTGGTGGAAGGGCTGGCCACCCAGATCGCGAACGCCTTCGTGACCGGCTTCCTGGACCTGGGCCTGGGGCAGCCGCCGACCGCGGCCGGCGACCTCGGGTTCA
The DNA here is from genome assembly GCA_037446305.1 of Candidatus Rokuibacteriota bacterium. GTDB lineage: Bacteria > Methylomirabilota > Methylomirabilia > Rokubacteriales > CSP1-6 > JBBIIW01. Next base: position 2,935 of record JBBIIW010000214.1, on the reverse strand, counting down.
TCGAGGACCTGGTGAGCCAGGTGGCCGGGCGCCTGGAGCGGCCCCTGCCCTACCGCTCGCCGTGGGGAAGCCTGTTCAGGGTCGAGAGCGGCGACGACGCGGGCGCCGGATACTTCCTCTCCGACGACCAGCGGCTGCTCTTCGTGCTGGCCGAGCCGGAGACCGAGCAGGGCAGCTTCACCGGCGACCGGGCCGCCATCGAGGCCATCCGCCAGACCGTGGCCGCCCTGCGGGCCGACTTCCCGCACGTCCAGGTGGGGGTCACGGGCAAGCCGGCGCTGGCCACGGACGAGATGGTGGCGGCCTTCGACGACAGCCGGCGGGCCACCATCCTGGCCTTCGCCCTCACGCTGGGGCTGCTGATCGTCGCCTTCGGGCGCGTCGGCAAGCCGGTGGCCATGCTCCTGGTGCTGGGCGTGGCGCTGTGCTGGTCCCTCGGCCTGGCCACGCTGGTCGTCGGCCACCTGTCCCTGTTCTCGGTGATGTTCGTCTCGATCGTCATCGGGATCGGCATCGACTACGGCATCTACGTGCTGTTCCGCTACGAGGAGGAGCGGTACCTGGGCCGCCCGCTGCGGGAGGCTCTGGAGGTGACCGCGGCCCGCAGCGGGCCCGGCACCCTGCTCGGCGCGCTGACCGCGGCCGCGACCTTCTACGTCCTGCTGCTCACCGATTTCCGGGGCTTGCAGGAGCTGGGCTTCATCGCCGGCAGCGCGATCGTGCTCTCCTGGCTGGCCATGATGACCGTCTTCCCGGCCGCGCTCCTCCTGCTCGACGGCCGCCGGGCCGGGCCGGGGGAGGTCGAGCTGCCCCGGGCCCTGCAGCTCGAGCGGGTGCGGATGCCGCTGCTCGACCGGGTGGCGGCCCATCCCCGGACCGTCCTGGTCCTCACCGTCCTGCTCACGCTGGCCGCCCTCTGGGGCCTGCGCGGGCTCCGGTTCGACTACAACCTCCTCAATCTCCAGGCGGAGGGGACCGAGTCGGTGGCCTGGGAGAAGAAGATCCTGGCCACCGCCGGCCGCTCGGGCTTCGCGGCGCTCTCCAGCGCCCGGTCGCTGGAGGAGCTTCGCCACCGGCACGCGGCCTTCGCCCGGCTGCCGGCGGTCTCCGAGGTCGACTCGGCCCTGCTGCTGATCCCCGAGGATCAGGAGGCGAAGAGCAAGATCATCGCCGACTTCGCCCCCCTGGTGGCCCCGGTCCGGGTGAGCCGGCCGCTGCCGCTGGACCTGGACCGCGTGGTGGCTGCCTTCGAGTCGCTGCGCCGCCGCATCGCCGTCGCCGCCGGCGAGGCGCCGGCCGGCGAGGCCCAGCAGCGCCTGCAGCACCTGCGGGCGAGGATCGACGGCTTGCTGTACCGGCTGCGCGAGGGCGACCGGGAGAGCATCGAGGCCAGCCTGGGGCACCTGCAGCAGCAGCTCTACCGCGACTTCCTCACCGGGTTCCAGCGCCTGCAGGCCAACCTCGGGCCCCGCACGGTGGATCTGCACGACCTGCCGGCCGAGCTGCGGCGCAGGTTCGTGAGCGACCGCGGGCTGTTCCTCCTCCAGATCCACCCGGCGGTGAACATCTGGGATCGTGAGGGCGCCCGACAGTTCGTCGAGCAGCTGCGGACGGTGGACCCCCGGGTCACCGGCGACCCCGTGATCGGCTACGAGGTCATCCGCCTGATGGAGCTGGCCGCCTGGCAGGGGACCTTCTACGCCGTCGTCGTGGTCGCGCTCATGACCGGCGCGACGCTGCGCCGGCCCCGCGAGACGTTCCTGGCGCTGCTCCCGCTCGGGATCGGGCTGCTGTGGACGCTCGGCGTCATGCCCTACGCGGGGCTCACGCTCAACCTGGGCAACATCTTCGCGCTGCCGCTGCTGCTGGGCGCGGCCGCCGAGTTCGGCTCCAACATGGTCCTGCGCTTCATGGAGGGTCAGAGCCACGGCGGCCCCCTGGTCGCCCGCAGCACGGTGCTGGCGGTCCTCGTCAACGGCGCCACCACCATCGTGGGCTTCGGGAGCCTGATGATCGCCCACCACCGCGGCGTGTTCGGCCTGGGCCTCCTGCTCACGATCGGCACCGTGGCCAGCCTGATCGCGGCCCTGGTGGTGCTGCCGGTGCTGCTGAGGCTGGTGGACGAGATGCGGGCGGCCCGCCGCCGGCGCCGCCAGGCCGCGCGCGAAGCGGAGCGGCCGTCGCCCGCCGCGCTGGCCGAGGCCGAGCCGCCCCGGCACTCGTAGTCGGGGGCCGCGGGCGGCCGCCGTATCGAATTTTCGGCATTGACACCGCGCGGGCGGCGGCCGACACCATCCGGCATGCCTCCGGAAGTCGAGATCACCAGGCGGCGCTTCACCGTGGACGACTACCACCGGATGGCCGAGGCGGGCATCCTCCACGAGGACGATCGCGTCGAGCTCATCCGGGGCGACATCGTCCAGATGGCACCGATCGGCCCCCGACACGCCGCCTGCGTCGCCCGGCTGAGCGAGCACTTCATCCGCCGCCTGCCGGGACGGGCGGTCCTGTGGCCCCAGAACCCGGTGGTGATCGCCGCCGACTCCGAAGCCCAGCCGGACGTCGTGCTGCTCCACTTCCGGGATGACTACTACCGCACCCGCCTGCCGGGGCCCGACGACGTGGCGCTGCTGATCGAGGTCGCGGACGCGACCCTGCGCTATGACCGCACCCTGAAGGCGCCGCTGTACGCCGAGACCGGCATCGCGGAATACTGGATCGTGGACCTGGAGCACGAGACCGTCGAGATCTACCGGGGCCCCGGCAGCCGGGGGTACGCCGAGCGCCAGCGCGTGGGCCGGCACGGCGGCGTCACTCCCCGGGCGTTCCCGGACGTGACCCTCGCTGTGACCGAGATGCTCGGATGACCGGGCGCGAGCGCGGGCGCTGCCGGCGCCCGACCCGTGGAGCGCCGGGGCCGCCCGCCCGAGGGGGG
>JBBIIW010000213.1:0-5669 GCA_037446305.1 Candidatus Rokuibacteriota bacterium | reverse complement strand
TGGGGTGGTCCAGGTCCCAGTCCAGGAACGGCTCCTCCCCCCGGTCCAGGTTCTGCAGGGTGCGGATCACGAGGTAGGAGTCGTCCAGCAGCCCCGTCAGTCCCTGGGTCATCTCCGGGATGAGGTCCACGGGCTGCAGATAGTAGCGCTCGGCGTGGTCGAGGAGCGGATAGACCACCGAGCGGAGCTTGCGGTCGTCGGCCTCCTGGCGCGCCCGCCGGTACCTGCCGATCCGCTCGAACTCGCCGCACGGCGCCGCGTAGGCCCGGGCCTCGGCCAGCCGCGCGGCCAGCCGGCCCTGCTCGGCCTCGATCTCGCGCAGGCGCTTGAGGTTCTGATACTGGCCGAAGGAGGCCTCGATGCGCCGCCGCAGGACCGCCGGCTCGGCGCCGGTGGCCAGCAGCAGCGCCACCGAGCCGTAGCCCAGCTTGAACCGGCTCTCGATGGGCTCCGGCGAGCCGTCCACCACCCGGATGATGTCCTCCAGGCCGTCCCGGGCGTCCAGGGCGACGACGCATACCCCCTCGGCGTCGATGCCTCGCCGGCCGGCGCGTCCGGCCATCTGGGTGAGCTCGTTGTGGGTGAGCGAGCGGAAGCCGCGCTCGGTGCGCTTGGTCACCCCCTGCAGCACGACCGCGCGGGCCGGCATGTGGATGCCCAGGCTCATGGTCTCGGTGGCGAACACCACCTTGCAGAGGCCGCGCTCGAACAGGCGCTCGATCAGCCGCTTGAGGCCGGGCAGGATGCCGGCGTGGTGGACGCCGACGCCCAGGCGGAGGGCCCGGAGCACCGTCTGGCTCAGGTCGGCGTCGGCGATGGAGGGGCTCTCCGCCCGCGCCTCGCCGACGGCCGCGTCCACCTGGCGCTGCTGGTCCGGCGTGAGCAGGGCGCGCCCCTCGGTCAGCACGTCGTCCATCGCGCGCTCGCAGCCCGCCCGGCTGAAGATGAAGTAGAGCGCCGGCAGCCACCCCCGCGCCTCCAGGGCCTCGATGAGGACCACCGGGTCCACCACGCGGCGGCTGTACCAGCGCCCGCGGTCGTCCGGACCCCGGCGCTCGTCGCCGATCACCCGGGCCCGCCCGGCCCGCACCTTGTCGAAGTCGTGGATCTCGCCGGCCAGGTCGGCCACCGCGTAGGTCAGGGGCACCGGGCGGTGCGGGTGGTAGATGGCCACGATCGGGCGATGGACGAGCGAGATCCAGTCCGCGATCTCGGTGACGTTGGCCACCGTGGCCGAGAGCGCCACCAGCTGCACCTCCGGCGGCGCGTTGACGATGATCTCCTCCCAGACCGTGCCCCGGCCCTCGTCGCCCATGTAGTGGCACTCGTCGAGCACCACGTAGGCCAGGTCGGCGAGACCGCCGCTGTAGAACATGTTGCGGAGGATCTCCGTCGTCATGACCAGCACCGAGCCCTGCGGGTTGACCTTCACGTCGCCGGTCAGGATCCCGACCCGCTCGGCGCCGAAGGCGCGCGTGAAGTCGGCAAACTTCTGGTTCGACAGCGCCTTGAGCGGGGTGGTGTAGGCGATCCGCTTGCCGCGCTCGAGCGCGGCCTGGATGGCGAACTCGGCCACCAGCGTCTTGCCGGCGCCCGTCGGCGCCGAGACGATGACCGACTGCCCGCCCGCGATCGTCCGGCAGGCCTCCACCTGGAAATCGTCGAGCGGGAAGGGGTATCGGGCCCGGAAGCGCTCGAACAGCTCGAAGAGGTCCATCCTGCTCACGTTACCACGCGGCGCCACCCGCCTCCCCGGCCTGCGGTATCATCACGGCCGTGGTCGTCTTCCATGTCGCCATCACCGCCGCCGAGGACTCCCTGACCCGCCGGGTGGCCTACCGGCAGCCCCACATCGAGCGCATCGCGGGCCTCCGGGCCGCCGGCGCCGTCATCGGCGGTGGCCCGGCCCCCGACGGCCGGACGGCCGACCTCGTCTACCGGCTGCAGCGGCCGGACCAGCTCAAGCCGATCGTCGAGGAGGACCCCTACTGGACCGGCGGGGTGTGGACCCGCTGGGAGCCCCGCAGCTTCGCCGAGTTCGTGGAGCCCTGGGAGGCGCCGCCGATCGTGCTCGACGGCTCGCGAGCCGTCACCATCGTCGAGGGCGCCACCGCCGACCGGGACCTGGCCCAGTTCGCGCTGATCGAGCTGCGCGGTGCCGGGCGCCTGGCCTTCGGCGGCACCTTCGAGGACGGCCGGACGTGGGCGCTGTGTCGCGCCCGCGATGCCGGGGAGGCGCTGGGCTGGTTCCGGGCCGGCGGACTGTGGGCCCCGGAGTCCCTGCGGGCCCGGCCGCTGCTGTGGGTGCTGTGAGGGGATGACGCCGGCCCGCCGCGGCCCGTCGCTGGACCGCTGGCGCCGCCAGGCCGTGCGGCGCATGCTCGCCACCCGCCGCGCCACGCTCGCCGTCATCGCCCGCCTGCCCGAGCGCGAGATCCTGCGGCCTCGCACGCAGGACCGCTGGTCGGTGAAGGACGTCCTCGGTCACCTGCTCGCCTGCGACGAGGAGACGATCCGGCGGTTCCGCCTGATCGCCCGGGGGCGGGGCGATCGGATCTTCTGGTTCCGCTCCCGGGCCGATGCCGACCGGTTCAACGCCCGGACCGTGGCCGCCACGCGCCGGCTCGGGCTCCGGGCCCTGCTCCGCCGTCTGGCCCGCACCCGCGCCCGCCTGATCGCCGCCCTCGAGGCGCTGCCCACCGCGGCCCTGCGGGACCCGGGTCACGAATACCCGGTGGTGGAGTGGCTGCCGGCGCCCGGCTGGCGCCACGAGCGGGAGCACCTGCAGGAGATCAGGGCCTGGTGGCGCGCCCGCAAGCCGGCCGCCGGCCGCCGGCGATAGCGCGGGACCCCGACCTACTCGACCCCGGCCAGCGCCAGGACGCGGCGCATGCGCGCCGCGGCCAGGTCCGGGTCGCGCAGCAGCCCGGCCTGGTCCATGAGCACGAACTGCCGGGCCAGGTGCACCACCGAGCGCGCGCTCTCCAGGCCGCCGACCAGCCGGAAGTGGGCCTGGTGGCCGTTGAGGTACGCGGCGAAGACGACGCCCGTCTTGTAGAAGCGGGTCGGTGCCCCGAAGACGTGGCGCGAGAGCGGCAGCGTGGGGGCCAGCAGCGCGTCGAAGCGGCCCCGGTCGCCGTCGTCCAGCGCGTGCAGGGCCGCCGAGGCCACGGGCGCGATGACGTCGAAGATCCCGAGCAGCGCGTCGCTGGCCCCCTCGGCGTCGCCGCCGATGGTGGTCGGGTAGTCGAAGTCGTCGCCCGTGTACATCCGGACGCCCCTCGGGAAGCGGCGCCGCATCGCGATCTCCCGCCGCTGGTCCAGCAGGGAGATCTTGACGCCGTCGATCTTCGCGGCGTGCTCGTGGACGATGGCCAGCAGGGTCTCCTGGGCGCGGTCCAGGTCGGGCGAGCCCCAGTAGCCGGCCAGCGCCGGGTCGAACATCTCCCCCAGCCAGTGGATGATGACCGGCTCCCGGACCTGGCTCAGGATGCGACCGTACACCTTCAGGTAGTCCTCGGGCCCGCGGGCGCAGGCGGCCAGGGCGCGGCTGGCCATCAGGATGATCCGCCCCCCCACCGACTCGATGCAGGCGCAGGACTCCTCGTAGGCGTTCTCGACGTCGGCGAGCGTGACCGAGGGCGACGGCACCAGGTCGTCGGTGCCGGCACCGGAGAAGAGGACGGCCCCCGGGATGCCGCGGGCCTCGGCGACCGTCCGGCGGATGAGCTCCCGGGCCGTGGCCCAGTCGAGCCCCATGCCCCGCTGGGCGGTGTCCATGGCCTCGGCCACCGCCAGCCCCTGCGACCAGATGTACCGCCGGTAGGCCAGCGTGGCGTCCCAGTCGAGGGCGGCTTCCTGCGTGGGCTCGATGGGGGCCAGGGGATCGGCCACGACGTGCACGGCGGCCATCCCGATGCGGCTCCGGATGGGGCCGGACGGCGGCGTGATCGCCGGGCGGCCGGTCAGGGTGTAGGGCTCGATCGTGCGGTCAGGCCGGGGCAGCCGCAGGGTCGGGGGCATGGCCGTCTCCTCCCTCGGGGGTGAACGCGTCAATTCTGCCCCGACAGCCCGCTGCCGGTCCAGCGACAACCGCCCCGCGGCGTCCCGGGGCGCGTTGACAGCGCCGCGCAAGCCCTTGTATGGTGAGGCCGACTTTTTCCCGGTCCGACCCGCGCGGTGGCCCCAAGGAGGTCCGGACATGCCCCAGAAAGCCGCGGACAAGGCCCGCACCAAGTTCCTGCTCGAGGAGAAGGATCTGCCGACCCGCTGGTACAACATCCAGGCGGACCTCAAGACGCCGCCCCCGCCGGTCCTGCACCCCGGCACCGGGCAGCCGATCGGGCCCCAGGACCTGGCCCCGCTGTTCCCGATGGAGCTGATCAAGCAGGAGGTCAGCCGGGAGCGGTGGATCGACATCCCGGACGCCGTCCGCGACGTGCTGCGCCTCTGGCGACCGTCGCCGCTCTACCGGGCGCGGCGCCTGGAGCGGGCCCTCGACACCCCCGCCCGCATCTACTACAAGTACGAGGGCGTCTCGCCGGCCGGCAGCCACAAGCCCAACACCGCCGTGGCCCAGGCCTACTACAACAGCGCCGAGAAGGTGACGCGCCTCACCACCGAGACCGGCGCCGGCCAGTGGGGCTCGGCCCTGGCCATGGCCTGCACCTTCTTCGGGCTGCAGTGCAAGGTGTACATGGTCAAGGTCTCCTACCAGCAGAAGCCCTACCGGCGGATCATGATGGAGACCTGGGGCGCCCAGGTGGTGCCCAGCCCGAGCCCCGACACCCAGGCCGGCAAGAAGGTGCTGGAGCAGGACCCGAACTCGCCGGGCAGCCTGGGCATCGCCATCAGCGAGGCCGTCGAGGACGCCGCCACCCGCGACGACACCAAGTACTCGCTGGGCAGCGTGCTCAACCACGTGCTGATGCACCAGACCGTCATCGGGCTGGAGGCCAAGCAGCAGCTGGAGCAGGCCGACGACGAGCCGGACGTCGTCATCGGCTGCGCCGGCGGCGGCTCGAACTTCGCCGGCCTGGCCTTCCCGTTCGCCGCCGACAAGCTGACGGGCCGGAAGCGGAAGACGCGGATCATCGCCGTGGAGCCGGCCGCCTGCCCCAGCCTGACCAAGGGGAAGTACGTCTACGACTTCGGGGACACCGTGGGCCTCACGCCGCTGGTGAAGATGCACACGCTCGGTCACGGCTTCGTGCCGCCGCCCCTGCACGCCGGCGGGCTGCGCTACCACGGCATGGCGCCGCTGGTCTGCAAGCTGTACGACGAGGGGGTCATCGAGGCGGTGGCCGTGCCCCAGGTAGCGACCTTCCAGGCCGCCGTGCAGTTCGCCCGGGCGGAGGGGATCATCCCGGCCCCGGAGACCGCGCACGCCATCCGGGTCGTGATCGACGAGGCGCTCCGCTGCCAGCGCGAGGGCAAGCGAGAGGCGATCCTGTTCAACCTCTCCGGCCACGGCCACTTCGACCTCGGCGCCTACGAGCAGTACCTGGCCGGCAAGCTCCAGGACTACGAGTACCCGGCGTCGAAGATCGAGGAGGCGCTGCGCGGGGTGCCGGAGGTGAAGGCATGATCCCCCGCCGGCGGTTCCTGGCCGGCGGCGTCGCGGCCGGAGCCCTGGCGGCCTGGCGCCCGCGGGCCGGCGCGGCCCAGGG